>JAEDMO010000012.1 GCA_016302935.1 Bacilli bacterium
ACTGCAACTCCCTGATCGTTGGTTCAAATCCGACTAGGTCCTCCAATATGATAGGAAACTCGAACTTTTCGGGTTTAAGAAATAAATGCTAACTAGAAATAGTTAGTTTTTTTTTGTTGTTTAAGAAAGAAAAGTGACCAGAGTATGGCAATAGAAACTAAAGAACTTGTAATAAGTGAAGAATTAAAAAGAAAAGTAGAAATGATTTGTAGGTTTGCTAATGTAAAATACTCTATTATAAATGGGTATGATAAGAAAATTAAATTTAAAAATTTTGAAGAATATGTAAAAAGTCATTAATAGCTTTAATAAATCTATATATGTTGAACTTTTAAAATTATTTTGTATTTTCTAATCCCCTATTTTTTCTCCTAAAAGTGCCAAACATATGAAAGGAAGTGTTAAAGAATATGAACGAAAAAAGAAAAAATAAAACATCCATATTTACACCATAAAAAAATAGAACATCCATATCATGGCTTTTAAAAAAGATAGAATAAATCCTTATAAAATAAGAAAAAATTTAACATATATGGAGTAATTACTCCATATTTTTTAATGTATTTTGCAAGTGCAAAATAAGAAATGATAATATCATAAAACCATATAATATAAGTGTTTATATATGGTGGTGCTATCATTTTCTTTATCCTGCTTATAATTATTGGTGTTTTTCTTTAAATAATTTGTAATTTAGTAATTTTTTATATATAATATTTTTTAAGAAAGGAGACTTGCTTATGGAAGAAACTTTTAGTGTTGAAAACCCAATAAGAGAAAATATAGATTATGCTTTTAAAAATTTGATTTTTTATGTTACAGCTTCAACTCAACTAGATATATATATAGAACAAAAAGAGAATTTTAAAAAAGTATTAGATGAGATTAATACTATTTTGGCAATATATGTGAATAAAGAAAGCTTAGTATCTATAAATGAAGAAAAATTACAAAATATAAAATTTGATTTAATTGATTTAGATACTGAAACAAAATCTTTGAAATCTTATTTTGCAGAATGGTCTTTGTTGTGGTTAGATGCAATTATTTCTTTGAGAATGTCAGAAATTAGATTGGGAGGTGTTAATAATGGCAGATAGAGATAAGTATGGAAATTATGTAAATGATAAAGGGGTTACTATAAAAATTAATACAGATAAAAATGGTAATGATCATATTAGTTTTTATGGTGGTGAAGTAGATAAACCACATGATGCAGTACATGTCAATATAAATTATGATAAAGAGTCTTGGACTTCTACAACCCATGGACCTGATAAAAGTGATACAAGGCCAGGGTCTGGTGGTTGTTATTTGACTTCAGCTTGCATGAAATATTTTCAAGAAAAGTTTGATGATAATTGTTATGAATTAACAGTACTAAGATGGTTTAGAGATAATTTTGTATCAAAAGAAGATATAGAACATTATTATGAAGTAGCACCTATTATTGTCGAAAACATTAATAATGAAGAAAAAGCTAATATTATTTATGATTATATTTATGATAACATAGTTGATTATTGTGTTGAACAAATTGAGCAAGGAAACTATGATAAAGCATACAGTAGATACAGAAATAGTGTTTTAACTTTAGAAGAACAATTTGCTAAACCATTATTGCAACAAAGATTTGTAAAAACTTTAAAAAGAACTATTGTATAAAAATCAAGGAATTTATGAGATACTAATGAAAAGTTTACAACTTTGCTATATGCACGATTGTAGACTTTTTTGATTGATTAGTATATTAATGAGAAAACAAAGAGGACAATAATTGAATCATCGAAATTATTTTAATAAAACACTAATGAAGGTATAGCAATGTCATAATGTCAAATGACAAATAAATATTATTAATTCAAATTTTTAACATAATTTCAATTTTTTATGCTATACTTATATCAGTTAGTGATTTATTACTACCTATAAATTTATACCTAGTGGTTGTTATACTTCCACCTAAAGGGCACCATTAGGAAATACGCTCGAACTTTTATAGTTTAGGACTTAAATATAGAAGTATCAATTTTGTGAGTAAGTTGGTACTTTTTTAGTGTTTAAGTTTTGAAAGGGATTAGTATTACTACAAAAGAATTAGAATTTGAAAATGATTTAAAAAATCATTCAAAAGAAGTTAAAAACTTACAACTAAGAATCAAAAATCGTGATAACAGAATTGATGAATTAGAAAATAATTTAGACTTTGCAAATGACACTACTGATGAGTATGGAACTTCTATGAAAAAGCTTGTATTATCTTTACCAAAAAGATTTAATAATAGAATAAACTATATAAAAAAATAAGGGAAAATGTGTTATACTTATTTTAGTGAGGTGATAGATATGAATATACCAATCGAAGAATTAACAAAATTTCAAGGCAATTATGAGTGGTACAAAAAATATGGTGATGGATATAGAATAGTGTACTTTTATCCTGATAATACTTATAAAGTGGGAACATTTTGTAAGAATTTGGAGGGATTTATGATGGATTTTGTAGAAGTAGAACCAATAGAAGATGAAAGCGATATTCCAACATTTATTTCTATTGATGATTTGTTAAACAGATATCTATTAGATGTTAAAGATGCTAGTGCAGTAGCAATTTATAAAACCGATGGTTCTTGCATTAGTAAAAAAGATAGAATTAATAAAGATTTCAAAAAAAGAGTATAAGTTTAAATAAAATTAACTTAAACTCTTTTTTTAAATAATACTATATGAAATATTTTTACAAATTTAGGAAATAATATTTCCTTTAATTTAACTAATTGGTAAAATATCAATAGAAATTGATATTAAATTATTAATTTCTCAAGAAGTGAGAAAAAGTTTGAAATAACTTAACCAATCGCTCCAATAGCTATTACAAGTTGAACTGTTTAGGTTCAGCTTTTTAAATGCATGATTTTTTAAAAGATACATATAATAATATTGAAATGATATTGACAATATATTGAAATTTTGGTATATTTATATCGATTAGGAGATGGTTTAAATGGCGAATATGTCTAATGCTATAAATATGAGTTTTAGAGTAGATAAAAATTTGAAAGCTCAAGCGGATGAATTATTTAAAAATTTAGGAATGAATACTAGTGTTGCATTAAATATGTTTTTAACGCAAAGTGTTAGGGAACAAGCGCTACCTTTTACACCTAATATGATTTCTCCAGAACCAAGTAATGAATTAAAAGAAGCGTTACAAGAATTAGATGATATAGAAAAAGGAAAAATAAAAGTTAAAGGGTATCATAATATAAATACTTTTATTGATGATATGCTTAAATAATGATGGGATTAGAAAATACAAAATATGAGGTAAAAGGTACTAGTAAATTCAAAAAACAATTAAAAAAGATTGTTAAACATGGTAAAGATATTAATAAATTAATAGAAGTATTAAATGTATTATCCAATGGTGAAGAACTTGAAGAAAAATATAAAAATCACAATTTGGTTAATAACAAATATTATAAAGATTGTATGGAATGTCATATCGAACCAGATTGGCTATTAGTTTATAAATATAATAACGATGAATTAATATTATTTCTTATTGGAACTGGGTCACATAGTGATCTATTTAATAAATAATTAATAAGGGGAAAAAGTTATTCAATTTCTTCTTTATATATTTCAATATGATAGAAAACTCGAACTTTTTAGAGTAATAAATGCTAGCGATAAAAAGTTAAAAGTACTTTGTTTTAGAGTTCGTTTAAGGTTTTTGAAAAGGAAGAGAAAAACTCTTCCTTTTGTTTTTTTAATTTATTATTTATTATTAATGTTATGATTAAATGGGCTTCTAATTTTATCGTTTCCAAAATGCATAGATTCGTGTATCTTATTATGATTATGTATATCTTTATGAAAATTAGTACTATGCTTTGATTCATGAATACTGTTATGACTAATTGTGGAATTATTGGAATTATGTCCAAATGATGAATTATTTCTGTTATTATTAATTGAATTATGCATAAAAAAAAATATTTTATACCTCCTATTATGATAGTATATCTTAAAAAATTAATATTATTTTAAGATATCTTTTATACATTTTGATTATAGCATAGAATAATTTTTTGGTAAATAGTTCAATTGTGGATGTATGTATATTGTGTTTCATAGTGAAATACTTTTTAGCTTTACATTAGAATATTTACATAAGCCGATATTAGTGTTATAATAGCATCTACTAGGAGAAGTTATGGAAAAGAAATATATTATGATTGGTGCATCTTCTATTAATAGGGATGCTTTTAGAAGGGTTCTAAGACCACTTGATAATTATTCATTTAAACCAACCGGTGGTTTTTGGGCTTGTGAAAAGGGTGATGACTTGATTAATATAAGTCCTTGGTTGGATTATTTAATTGAGGAAAGAGAAATTGCTTTAATGAAGAATATAAAAGCAGCATCTATTTTTACTTTGAAAGATAGTGCTAAAATACTTACGATTGATAGTTATGATGATGTTGTTTCATTATCAAAGATTTATCCTTCATATCATCATTTGCTTGGTTATTATAATTTAGAAGGAGATAAAAAAATCAGTTTTGATTATGAAGAATTAGCAGATTATTACGATGGGGTATATATAGATTATAATAAATTGGTTTCTTCGAATAAGACAATTATTTTTAATCGTTTTAGTGTGAATAGTTTATTGCTTTTTAATTTGGATTGTATTGCTTATTATACTCCTGCTTTAATTAATATAGATTTAGAATCTTATTATGTACTTCCTTATATTGAAAAAGTTGGCTATGCATCTTCTATTTCAGAACATACTCCAGATTATGTTTTGTTATATTCAAAAATTGGAGAGTTATTTGATGAATTGATAGAAGAAGTAAAAGCTGATAGAGCTACAAATTATGATGAATATTTAGATATGGTTACTATGGTGGCAAGAAGAACTATTATTCAAATTTTAAGTAAACATCCGATTCTTATAAATAAAATTATTAAGGATTTGAATTTTCATAATTTGGAATTTTCTAAGAGAAATATTGTGCGTAATATGACTTTAGACTATTTAAGTAATTATTTAAAAGAAAGTAGAGATATGATTAGGGGATTAGGAAAAACACCTCTTACTAAAATAAAAAGATATGTTATAGATGATTAGATTTCTATATTCATATCTTTTTTTTCGTTTATTATAATATCTTTATTATTGGTTAAATTTAAAATTATATCTTCGTTTATGGTGGTAAAAGTATAAGTTACTTTATCTTTATATTTTTTATTTATTATTTTTTCATTTTTTAGAATATAATCAATTTCTTTTGAAATGTTATATGGGAAGGTTATAGTCATTTTAGTACCTTTTACAATATCGGCAATGTTATCTTCTTTTAAAGCTAGGGTGAGGCTTTTGGTGTATGCTCTAATTAGACCGCTGGCTCCTAATTTTATTCCACCGAAATATCGTGTAACTATACATAAAATATAATTAAGATTATTTTTAGTAAGAACTTCTTTAATGGGTGTTCCGGCGGTTCCACTAGGTTCGTTATCGTCAGATGCTTTTATATCTTTATCTATTATGTATCCGTAACAGTAATGGGTAGCATCTTTATATTTTTTTTTAGTTAGTTCTAGGTATTTTAAAACTTCATCATAGGAGTATACCTTATATAAATTGCAAATAAATTTAGAATTATTTATTGTTAATATGTTTTCTGCATTGTTTTTAATTGTTTTCATTAAACCACCAATTAAATTATATCATAAATTTAATTTACTAAATTAAAGAAATGTTATATAATTTTAAGTAGGTGATTAACTATGGGATATAAGTATAGTGATAATACATTAATTCATTCTATTGGTTTTAATTTTGCTAGATTAGAAAGTATATTAAAATATGGAATATTATCTAGTAAAAAGGCAAAAGAAAAAAATATTAGTTTTGCAAGAAATCATAGTGGTTATAATTTAGATGATACTATTTCTGCGGTTAGATACATTTATATTAATCCAACGGATTATACTTCTTCTTATTGTAAATATACTACTTCTGGTATTGGTTTTATTTTAGAGGATGTTCCTTATATTTATGATGTATCTACTAGAGTTATTAATCATAGTGACGAGGTGTTAGTAGAAGATAATGTCGATGTAAGTAAAATTAAGGCGATGTTGGTACCTATAGAATATCGTAATACTTCATTAAAAGATTTGAATTATCTACCTCTTGATTCAACTAGTTATGTTAATGTTAAAAAAAATTGTGATATTTTAATAGATTATTTGAAAGATTATAATTATGAAGTAGATATTGATGAATATAAAAGTTATTTGGTAGAATTATATCTTACTAATGAAGCTATTTCTAAGATTGAAGATAAAAGTGGAGAAGATTATTGTGAACTTGAAAATAATTTTAGGGAATTAGTTTTTGAATTAAATGAGTTTTTTAAAACTGAAATATTTATTTGTTTTGCTAAATTTTTTAATAATAATAATGTAACTTTAATGGATTTAGTGAATTATATAAATGATAAATATTATCATTTGCCAATTTACGATATTCCTTTCTATGTGCGAAAAAGGAAAATAGAAAAATGATTAATGAGAAACTTGCATTAGTGCCTTCTTGTCCTGGATGTTATTTAATGAAGAATAGTGAAGGGTATATTATATATGTTGGCAAATCTAAAAATTTAAAAAATCGTTTATCTTCTTATTTTAAATCATCTCATACTGGTAAGACAAAGATGTTAGTGAGTGAAATTGCTGATTTTGAATACATAATTACTAATACAGAAATAGAAAGTTTATTGCTTGAGATAAATTTAATTAAAAAATATGATCCTAAATATAATATTTTATTAAGAGATGATAAAACATATCCGTATATTGAACTTACTAATGATATAGTTCCTGTATTAAAGGTAGTAAGGAATCCTAATGTTAAGAAAAATAAGAATTCGCATATATTTGGACCTTATCCTAATGTTAAAGCTGCTAGAGATGTGGTGGAGGTAATAAATCGTTTATATCCTTTGAGAAAATGTAGAACATATCAAAAAAAGGAATGTTTGTATTATCATATTGGTGAATGTTTAGGTTATTGTGTCCATCAAATAGACGATGGTACTTTAAAAAATATGAAAAATGAAATAATAGCGTTTTTTAATGGTAGGGATGAAATTTTAACCGATAAGATTAAAAGTAAAATGAATATTTATAGTGAAAAACAAGAATATGAAAAGGCTTTGGAATATAAAAAGTTATTGGATAATATTAGTATTGTCTTAGAAAAACAAAAGGTTGAATTAAAGGATAATTTAAATAGGGATGTTATTGGGCATTATGCTTTGAATGGTTATATTTCTATTACTATACTGTTTATAAGGGGAGGAAAATTACTTGATAAAACTAATCAAATATTTCCAATTGCCATAAGCGAAGAGGATTCTTTAAATAATTATATTTCAATGTTTTATGACCATCATAAAATTAAGCCTAATGAGGTAATTGTTGAGGATATGGTAGATAATTTACTTTTAAAAAAATTATATGGTATAAATTTTATTACTCCTTTAAAAGGGCTTAAGAAAAATATTTTGTTGCTTGCTTGTGATAATGCTAAAAATGCTTATCAAGAGAAAATGGAATTAATAAAGAGAAATGATGATCAAAGATTGAATGCAATTTGTGAATTAAAAGAAAAGCTAAATGTAAATTCGGTTTCTAGAATAGAAATATTTGATAATTCAAATCTTTTTGGAACATATAATGTTTCAGGTATGGTGGTATTTAAAGATGGATTACCATTAAAAAATGAATATCGTAAATTTAAAATTACTAATGATGTTAATGATGATTATGGAACGATGAAGGAAGTTATTTATAGACGTTATTTTAGATTGTTAAAGGAAAAGAAACAGATGCCTGATTTGATAATTGTAGATGGTGGGATAGGTCAGATTAATGTGGCAATGGAAGTGATAAGAGATTTAAATTTAGATATTTTAGTTTGTGGTTTAAAAAAGGATGATAAGCATAATACTAGTCTTTTAATCGATGGAAGAACTAAAGAGATAGTTGATATAGATAGAAAAAGTCCTTTATTTTTACTTCTTACTAGAATGCAGGATGAAGTTCATAATTTTACTATTAATTATCATCAAAAATTAAGAAGTAAAGGGGCTCTTAGTAGTGTTTTGGATAATGTTTTAGGAATAGGGCCTTTAAGAAAAGAAAAGCTTTTAAAGAAATATAGAACTATATCTAAAATGAAAATGGCTGACATAGATGAATTAAAAACAATTCTTCCGGATAAGGTGGCTGAGAATTTCTATAATTTTTTAAAAGAAATTTAATTTAACATAAACTTTTTGCCTAGTTATGCATATAATTAACTAGGTGATGTTATGGATAATAAAATAGAAAATTTTAAATCTTTTGTAAAAGAACATCCAAGTTTAATAAAGTATGTTAAGAATAAGGAGATGTCTTGGCAATCTTTTTATGAAATATATGATTTGTATGGTGATAAAGATACTGTTTGGAAAGAATATTTAAATAAAGAGAAAGAGGAAGAAAAGCCTAGAGAAAGTACTTCTGGAGGTAGAACTTTTAATGATTTTTTGAATATGGCTAAGAATTTGGATACTGATAAAATTCAAAATGGTATATCTTCTTTGCAAAAGGCAATATCTTTATTTGGCGATTTGATTGTGAAGAAGGATGATTCTATTCCTAATACTTATACACCTAGGCCGTTATATAAAACTTTTGAAGATTAATGAGTTTAGAATTACAGTATAAAATTAAATCTAATCCTATGTATCACGAATTTATTCGCCAAAATAGTATTTGGTATAAATATTTGAATCGTAATCCTAATAATTTTAAATACTTTGTAGATGCGGTAAAAGAAAGATATGAATTAAAGCCAAGTGCTCGTTTTAATAAAATGTTAAATAATATTAATATGTTACAAACCTTCCTAGATATGTTAAAATAGACTTGGGAGGTTTATTTATGAACGAAATAATTTTGAAAACCTATGAGCTTATAGATGAATTAGATAAGTCTAGTGTTGTTAAAGAATTAAAACTAAGTAAAGAGATGCTAATTACAGATAAGCATATTTTAGATATGATTTTGGATTATCGTAATACCAATGATCCTAAAATAAAGGAAGAATTATATAAAAATGAGTATTATAAAACATATATGAAAAATTATAATGAATTATTTTTTATTGTAATGAAGATTAATAGTTATTATAAAAGTGTTACTGATAAAAGGACGTGTCATAATGAGAATAATTAGTGGTTTTTTAAAAGGACGTAGTGTGGGTGGATATGATGTTAAAGGAACTAGACCAACTATGGATAGAGTAAAAGAATCGGTATTTGCTAGTATTCAAAGTAAAATACCAAAAAGTATTGTTTTAGATCTGTTTTCTGGTTCTGGTTCTTTAGGAATAGAAGCTATTTCTAATGGGGCAGATTGTTGTTATTTTGTTGATGATAATCCTAAAATAGTAAATATTTTAAAAGAAAATATTAGAAATTTTAATATTGAAGATAAATGTCATATTATAAATAAAGATTATTGTAAAGCTATTAGATTATTGAAAGATAAAAATATTAAGTTTAATGTAATATTTATAGATCCACCTTATAAGGATAAAATAATTGAAAAAGTATTGATGCTTTTAATTGAAAATGAGTTGATTTCTAAAAATGCGGTAGTAGTATGTGAATATCGATTCGATGAGCTTGCTAGTTTCTATGATGAGTTAAAACTCGTTAAAACAAAAAAATATAGCGATACTTTTGTAAGTATTTACGAAAGAAGTAATTAATTTTGTAAAAATTTAGGTAAAATGTTGACTAGTAGAAAGTAATTGTGCTATAATTTTGGTAGAAAATAGGAGGAAATATGATGAAGAAATTAAATAGAAAAGGTTTTACTTTAGTTGAATTATTAGCTATTATTGTAATACTTGCAGTTATTTTAGTAGTGGCAATTCCACCAATATTGGATGCAATGGATAATTCTAAGAAAAAATCACTAGAAAATAGTGCGAAGTCAGTAGCAAGTGGTTGGTCAAATAATATTGCGGCAGCTTTGCTTGATTCAAGTACTTTATCTGATAATCAAAAGGCAGTTTATCTTAATTGGGCTGGAACGACTGATTCTAATGGGTATAAGTGTCTAACAGAAACTGATGCTGCGGTTTTAGGTATGGATACTAAACAATATGTATTTAGTTCTGATGGTACTGATACAAGTCTAAATCCTGCTGCACCTAAATGTTCGATGGCAAAAGTTGAAGGTACTGCTGTAACGGTGGTATTGGTAGTTAAGTCAGGTCATCAAATGTATTTTGCTGATGCTGCAAAAACTGTTGGTACTGAGAAATATATGTGGGCATCAAGTGATGGTACTAAGAGTTGGTAAAATATTAAAACTAAGAAGCAAATTGCTTCTTTTTTCTTTATTAAAAAAATAAATAATGTTATAATTAAATAAAGAGTGTGATGAATATGAAAAAAGTAATATTGGTAGATGGTAATAATTTATTATATAGGAGTTATTATGCTACTGCTTATAATGGTAATATGATGATGAATTCTAAGAATTTTCCTACTAATGCTTTATATGGTTTTGTTAATATGATGAATAAGATTATCGATGAGGAGAAACCTACTTATATAATGGTTGCTTTTGATAAGGGAAAGACATTTAGACATGATAAATATGAAACTTATAAAGCAGGGAGAAGTGAGACTCCAGATGAACTTAAGAGGCAATTTCCTAAGGCTAAGGAAATATTAGATGCTCTTGGTATCAAGTATTATGAAATAGATAATTATGAGGCTGATGATATTATTGGAACATTTGCTAGTAAAATTTCTGATAATGACGAATATGTTGCTACTATTATTAGTAGTGATAAGGATTTGTTGCAATTAATAACTGATGATGTTGAGGTAAAATTATTAAAGACTAAAGATTATATTAGAATGAATAAACAAGTGTTCATAGATACCTATGGTATTGAACCTATAAAAATGATCGATTTAAAGGCACTTATGGGGGATAGTTCCGATAATATTCCTGGGGTTAAGGGAATAGGTGAAAAGACTGCTTTAAAATTGCTTACGGAATATAAATCTTTAGAAAATATATATGATAATATCGATAGTATTAAAGGTAGTGTTAAGGATAAATTAATAGCTTATAAAGATGATGCTTATATGAGTAAGGATTTAGCTACAATTTATAAAGAAGTTCCTTTGGATATTAATTTTGATGATATTAAATATACTAATGGTGATTTAGATAAAATTAATTTAATATATAATGAATTAGAATTTTATTCTTTACTTAAAAAGAATAATGAGGCAAGTAAGAAGATAGAGAAAAGGGAAGAGATAGTTAAAATATTTGAAGATTTGGATAGTATTACTATTACTAAACCGATAGCTGTTTATTTGGATTTAGATGATGAGAATTATCATCACGCTAAAATTAAGGGAATGGCTATATATAATAGTGAAATATCTGGTTATATTCCTTATGATTTGTTATTGAAAAAACCATCTTTTTTGACAAAAATAGAAAAATATACTTATGATTTGAAAAAGTTAATTGTAAGTTTAAAAAAAGAGGATATTAATTTTGAAAAATGTGATTTTGATTTAATGATAGCAGCTTATTTATTAAATTATAATGTTAAAGATGATATTTCGTATTTAGCAAATTCTTTGGATTATGAAATACCGTTTTTTGATAAAAAGGAAATGGCTACTATATCTTCTTTGGAAAGTGCTAAGAGAAGTATTGATAAGGCAAAGTTTATTTATGAGGTAAGAGATAATTTTTTGAATAAGATAAAGGATGAGAAAATAGAATATTTATATAATGAAATAGAAATTCCTTTGAGTAGGACGCTTGCTAATATGGAATATACAGGTATTAGGGTGGATAAGGATATCTTAAAAGAGATGCGCAGGGAAATAAAAACAAAGTTAGAACTTTTAAGCAATAGTATTTATAATCATGCTGGTGAAGTTTTTAATATATCTTCTCCTAGACAATTGGGTGAAATATTATTTGAAAAATTAAAATTACCATATGGTAAGAAGAATAAAACCGGTTATACTACGGATGCTAATGTTTTGAATAAGTTAAAAAATTATCATCCTATTGTTAATGAGATATTGGAATATCGTATGCTTACTAAGCTTTTGTCTACTTATATTGAAGGAATATTAAATGCGGTTTTAAATGATGGAAAAATTCATACTATTTATACGCAGACGTTAACTAGGACAGGAAGACTATCTTCGATAGAACCTAATTTACAAAATATTCCTATTCGTTATGAATATGGAAGATTAATCCGTAAATGTTTTATTCCAGAGAAAGACTTTTTAATTATGTCTTGTGATTATTCACAAATAGAACTTAGGATATTTGCTCATATGGCTGGTATTGATGAGTTGATTAAAGCTTTTAATGATGATATGGATATTCATACTAAGACCGCTATGGATATATTTAAGGTAAGTGCGGATGATGTTACTAAAGATATGCGAAGAAAAGCTAAAGCAGTAAATTTTGGTATTTTATATGGAATAAGTGGTTTTGGATTAGCAGAGGATTTGGGAATTAGTCCTAAAGAAGGGAAAGATTTTATAGAGGAATATTTGAAGACTTATCCTGGGGTTTCCCATTATATGAAAATGTGTATAAAAAATGCGCATGAATGTGGCTATGTTAAGACGATTATGAATAGAAAAAGAGTTATTCCTGAACTTAATAATAAGAATAGACTTATTGTAAATATGGGTGAGAGAATGGCTTTGAACACGCCAATTCAAGGTAGTAGTGCGGATATTTTAAAAAAGGCGATGAATGAAATAGATGCCTATTTTAGTAAACATAATTTAAGAAGTAAGATGATTCTTCAAATTCACGATGAATTAGTTTTTAATGTTCATAAGGATGAACTTATGGAAGTTAAAAATATTGTAAAAGATATTATGGAAAATACATATAAATTAAGTGTACCACTCAAAGTAGATATTGAGGTTGGATATAATTTGTATGAGGCAAAGTAGGGATATAATGGAAAAAGCAACTAAGGTGTTGGTAAAAAGTTTAATAGTTAATGTTTTGCTAACTTTAACGAAGTTTGTCTTCGGGCTTATCTATAAATCTAAGGTATTAGTGGCGGATGGAATACATTCGCTATCTGATTTAGCTACGGATATTGTTTCTATATATGGTAGCAAATTATCTTTAAAACCTGCTGATACTGAGCATCCTTATGGACATGGTAAGATAGAGTATTTAACTAGTATTGTCATTGGAGCTGTAATATTAGCACTTGCTTTAAGTTTGCTTGGAAACTCTTTAAATGCTAAGACCACTATTACTAGTAATATGGTTTTGTATGTAACAATTTTTACAATATTAGCTAAATATTTAATTTCTAGATATATTCTTTCCAAGGGAGTTAAATATAAAAGTAATCTTTTAATAGCATCTGGTAAAGAAAGTAGATCTGATGTAATTTCTTCTGCTATAGTAATAATAACTTACTTTTTATCAAAATTAAGTTCTTATAGTAAAATCTTTCTTTATTCAGATACTATTGGGACGTTTATTATTGGCTTAATAATTTTGAAAACGGCATATCGTATTTTAAAGGAAAATATTGTTAGTATTTTGGGTGAAATTGAACAGGATGAAGAGTATTTAGATAAAATTAGGGAAATAATTTTGGAAAATAGCGAAGTAGTGAATATTGAAGAGTTAAATATAATTAAATATGGACATTATTATCAAGCTAATATAACTATCAATATGGATAGTGATGTTACATTAGAAGATGCTTGTTTAGTTTCTGATAGAATAAAAAAGAAGTTAATTAATAAAAAAACAAGGATTTCTTATGCGAAAATAAGTATTAATCCTTATATGGAGTAGTGATTGTATGCCAGAGTTACCAGAGGTAGAAACAGTTAAGAATGCCTTAAAAGAAAAATTGGTTGGAAGAGTTATTTTATCTGCTTTAGTGTATTGGGATAATATAATTGCATATCCAAGTAGGAAAGAGTTTGAGGAAAAAATTAAAAATCAACGTATTAATTTTCTAGAAAGAAGGGGTAAATTTATTTTATTTGTTTTAGATGATTATATATTGATTTCACATTTGAGAATGGAAGGTAAATATTATTTTAAGGATAAAGATTATTTAAAAGAAAAGCATAATCATGTAATATTTACTTTGGATAATGATACTTTATTAGTGTATGATGATACTAGAAAGTTTGGGAAGATGTATTTAATTGAAAAGGATAAAATAGATAAAGTGGGTCCTTTAAGTAAGTTAGGATGTGAACCTTTTTCTTTTGAATTAAATGTTTCTTATTTGAGAAAAAAGTATAAAAATAAGAAATTGCCTATTAAAACGGTTTTGTTAGATCAGAGTATTATTACTGGTATTGGTAATATTTATGCGGATGAAATATTATATTTATCTAAGATAAATCCTTTAACTAAAGCTTTAGATTTAACGGATGATAATTTAGATGATATTATTACTAATACTAGATGTGTTTTAAATGATGCTATTTCTTTAGGTGGGACAACCATTCATAGTTATAAGTCTGTAGATGGAATATCAGGAAAGTTTCAAAATTGTTTGTTAGTTCATGGTAAAGAAGGATCTTCTTGTAATGTTTGTATGGAGAAGATTGTTAAAATCAAGGTTGGTGGAAGAGGGACTTATTATTGTCCTAATTGTCAAAAATTAAAAAAGTAGGTGATTAGTGATGAAGTTAAAAATAGTTTTTATGGGAACGCCTAATTTTGCTGTTCCTATCTTAGAGGCGTTAATTAAAGAATATAATGTTGTTTTGGTTGTATCTCAGCCGGATAAAGAATATTCTAGAAAAAAAGAATTGCTTCCAACAAAGACAAAAATGGTGGCGATTAAGCATAATATAGATGTTTTTCAACCGGTTAAGATAAAGGATGAATATCAAAAAATTTTAGAATATGAACCGGATATGATTATTACGTGTGCTTATGGTCAGATAATTCCTAAGGAATTATTAGATTATCCTAAATATGGTGCGATTAATGTGCATGGTTCTTTGCTTCCTAAGTTAAGAGGGGGTGCTCCTATTCATAGAGCTTTAATAAATGGTGATGATGAAACAGGAGTTACTATTATGTATATGAGCTATAAGATGGATGCTGGCGATATTATTAGTCAAAGAAAGATAAGTATAGAAGATACGGATAATGTCGATACATTATTTACGAAGTTAAGTTACTTGGGTAGAGATCTTTTAATGGAAACTATTCCTTTGATTATTAATAATAAAAATCTTAGAATAAAGCAAAATGAAGAGGAAGTAACTTATGGACTTAATATAAAAAAAGAAGAGGAAATAATAGATTTTAATGATACTAAAATAAATATTTTTAATAAAATAAGAGGACTTTCTTCTATACCTGGAGCGTATACTTATTTAAATGGCAAAATATTAAAAATATATTCGGCTTCAATATTAGATAAGGAATATAAAGGAAAGAACGGTCAAATAGTGGATGTTACTCGTGAAGGGTTGGTTGTTAAGGTGAAAGATGGTTCTTTATTAATTACTGATATTAAAATAGAGGGTAAGGGGCGTGTTTTGGTTAAAGATTATTTAAATGGTATAAAAGATAAAACTTCTTTGCTAAATATAGTATTGGGTGATAAAAATGAATAGTAATTTCTGGTTTAATTATGAAAAAAAGCAAGAAGAGATGAAATCCAAACCTTTAGTAGAAAAACTTGAAGATAATATGGAAGAAGATATTATAACATCTAAAAATGATAATAAGAAGGATGATAAAAGTAATAAAAAAAGGTCTGCTTTTATTAAGTTAATGGTGGGTATTATTTTTATTATTGTTATAATGGTAGTACTTAGTTTAGGTTCTGATGGTAATATAATTAAAGAAGAAACTGATAATGATACTAATAATAATGTAAATAATGAAAAAGATTCAACGGATATTAAAGATATTGTTTTGAATGGTGATTATAAGTTTGAATATTTGATAGATGTTGTTATGCAAGATGGGAATAAACTAACATATACTTATATTGGCAGTAGTATAGATGGTAAATTATCTGGAACTATAAAAAATATGGATCAAGAAATAGAGTATTTATATAAGGATAATGAATACTATATAATTGATAATGATCAATATTATCTTGTAGCTGAAGAAGATATTTTTAAGGTGATAGATTATAAATATTTAAGTATTAGTAATATTAATAATTATATTAAAAAGGGTACTCAAATTTATAAAACAGAATATAGTAATGGTACTGTTACTACCGGTTATGATATTTTGATTAAAGATATTATTATAAATAGTGATAGCGATAAGGCTGTTACTATTGTAGTTAGTGAGAATGATAAATATACTATTGAGATTGATTATACTAATTTGATAAGTATTCTAAATAGTAATATTGGTAATTGTAAGGTTACATTAAAATATGAAACAATAAAATAGTTTTACATTTATTATTCAAACTTAGGGGATACTTTTTATCTTTTACTTGAAAAAATATTAATTATGTGTTATCATTATTATGTAAGTAGTCTTAGAAAGGAGGGTTGCCATATGTGGAGATGGTTCTTCTGGTGGATGTAATTTATTATTTTTAATAATAAAATAAATAAGGCCAACGATGGTTGGTTTTATTTTGTGTCAAAGAGTTGTCAAAATTAGTTAAAATAATTGTAATATCCATATTTTTTGATATAATTAAATTATCATTGGAGGTAAATATGGAAGTTTCAAAAAAATTAAAAACATTGTTTATGAGCTTATGCGTAATATTATTATATTTTGTGTGGCCTTATTTTTGTAGTTATGTATTATCCTTTTTAAATATAGATAAAAATTTAAAATTATTTTTAAATTTAATATTAAACTTTATTTGTTTAGCATCGATTATATTTATATATGTTAATGATTTGAAAAAGGATTATAAAAAATTTATTAAGAATTTTAAAAGCTACATGAAAAAAGGATTAAAATATTTTATTATTGGCTTATTATGTTATGGTATTGTGAATATTATAATAGCAGGTGTTTTTGATTTTTCAAATATTTCTAATGACAATTTAACTACTTTAGAAAATGTGTTTAGCGATAATATATTTATGCTCTTTTTATCGACGGTATTTTATTATCCGATAGTAGAAGAGTTGGTATTTAAAAAGACATTTAAAGATATAATAGACAATAAATGGTTATTTGTATTTATCTCAGCGTTTGCTAATGCGTTTTTTACTTATGCTTTTTCTGCTACTAATGCTTTATCGTTAATTTATATTATTCCGAGCACCTTATTTTATATGGGTCTTTCATATGGTTATTATGCTACTGATAATATTATGGTACCAATTACTTATCGTATTATTTATAATTTAATACCTAATATTGCTTTGTTAATTGAAACAATGTTAATAATCAAATTTATATAAATCCTAGAAAAGGGAGTGATAGTGTGAAATCCAAAATAAATATTTTAAAACTATTTTTAATAGTTTGTTTTTGTTGTCCAACTGCTGTCTTTGCGGTTTCATACAATAACATAACACCTAAATTAGTAAATGTTTGCGCGATTGTTCAATCGGGGGCGATTGTCAACGATGGAAATACTAATCCTAGTAACTTTAATTTAGTCATAATTGGTTTGGTAGTGGTAATATTGATTTTAGTTGGTATTGCAATGTTTGCACCTAAAAAGTAATGTATACTTTTTTTTTGTTTTGTGCTATAATTAAGCGGACAGGAGCGTGATAGCGTATGTTTGTAGATGAAGTTAATATTCAAGTTACTGCTGGTTGTGGTGGTGATGGTTGTATGGCTTTTAGAAGAGAAAAATATATTCCTATGGGAGGACCTTACGGTGGTAATGGTGGTAGAGGAGGAGATGTTATTTTTGTCGCCGATTCTGGTTTGAAAACTTTGATTGATTTGAAGTATCAACGTCATATTAAAGGTAATTCTGGAGAAAATGGCGAAGGTAAAAATAAAAATGGAAAATCTGCTACTGATACAATTATAAAGGTGCCTATTGGGACAACTATAAAAGATAATGATACTGGATTAATTATTGCTGATTTGTTAAAGAATGGACAAGAGGCAAAAATAGCTACAGGTGGTAGAGGTGGAAGAGGAAATGTTAGTTTGGCAACTAAGTCTAATCCTTGTCCAAGTGTCTGTGAAAGAGGAGAACCTGGCGAACAGAGAAATGTTAATATTACTTTGAGGTTGCTTGCCGATGTTGGTTTGGTTGGTATGCCTAGTGTTGGAAAAAGTACTATTCTTTCGATGATTACTGCTGCTAATCCTAAAATAGCTTCTTATCATTTTACTACTTTATCTCCTAATTTAGGGGTTGTAACTACAAATAGTAAAAAAAGTTTTGTTATTGCTGATTTGCCTGGTTTGATAGAGGGGGCAAGTTCTGGTAGTGGACTTGGACATAAGTTTTTGAAACATATAGAAAGAACTAAAATAATCGCTCATATTATTGATATAAGTGGGAGTGAAGGAAGAGATCCTTATGAAGATTATTTAACTATTAATAGGGAATTGAATGAATTTAATCCTAAGTTATTAAATAAGCAACAAGTTATTATATGTAATAAAATGGATTTGCCGGGTGCTTTAGATAATTATCAAAGTTTGGTTAAGAAAATCAAGGATGTTAAGATATTTAAAGTAGAAGCGATAAATAATAAAGGATTGGATGAAGTTATTAATTATCTAGCAGATTTAGTTGAAAATACTAATGAAGAAGAAATGTTAGAGGAAGAAAAATTTGAAACTCACGTTCTATACAAATTTAAAGAAGAACAACCATTTACTATTGTTAAAGATGGTAATGTTTGGGTTGTAAAGGGTCAAGGTGTAGAAAAATTACTTAAAATGACTAATTTTAATAGTGAAGAAGCATATTCGAGGTTTGCTAAAAAATTAAGAAGTATGGGAATCGATGAAAAGCTTGAACAAATGGGTATACAAGAGGGAGATATTGTTAGAATATTAAATTATGAATTTGAATATACTAAATAAAAAAATCAAAGATATTAAATAATAAATAATCTTTGATTTTTTATATTTCTCTCATGTTTTCAGCATCATGATAAGGGTCTTTTTTATTTATCCTGTCGGTAAATAGAATTCCATTTAAATGGTCAAATTCATGTTGAAAGGCAATTGCTAGTTCTTCTCTTGCACGTAGTTTGATTAAATTTCCTTCTTCATCATAGCATTCCATTGTAATTCTAGCATGTCTTGGTACTATTCCTTCTACTTCACGATTAACGCTTAGGCATCCTTCACCACCATAGGCATAGATCATTTCTTCGGAAGTACTAATAATCTTGGGATTAATTACAATATAGTATTTAAACTCTCCTTCATATTCTTCGTGACATACTACAAAAAATCTTTTATTGACTCCAACTTGCGGACCAGCTAATCCCATTCCTGGACGTAAATTGTATTTACTTGCATATTTTTCTATTTGACTTTTATGTAAGTATTCAAGCATATCATACATAAGTTGTTTTTCTTCTTTTGATAAGGGAAAGGTAACATCTTCGTTACTTGCTCTTAACTTTTTTTCTTTTTCATCTAAAATATTTAATTTTTTAAACATAATTATCACCTTTTACTATAGTTTATCCAAATAATTAATTTTGGATAATTGGATTACAAATCTGTAAGTATTTTATCATAAAAAAAAGAAAAAGGAAAGCCCCCTTTTCTTTAAAATAGCTATACTACAGCTCTGCAGCCAATAATGATAACTAGCAAAATGAATAATACTAAGATAATAGCAGCTCCGTACCCAGTTCCTCCGTAGCCATATCCGTAATTTGGATAACCGTATGATTGGTATCCTCCACAGCCACAACCACAAGTATTTCCACCACTATATCCACCGTAGTAATACATAAAATTACCTCCTTTGCTATCTAATATAGTTTATTATGATAATCAAAATTTGACACAGATATTTACCTAAATATTAGTCAAAATATTATTTACAAACATAGATGGCTATTGTATAATGAGATTGGTGATAAAATGTTACAAGTTAAGAATGTTACAAAGTATTATGATACTTTAAAAGCGGTGGATGATCTTTCTTTTGAGGTTAAAGAAGGAGAGATATTTGGTCTTCTTGGTTTAAATGGGGCTGGAAAGACAACTACATTTAGAATGATAATGGGTTTAATTGATGATTATACCGGTGAAATAACATTAAACGGTAAAAAAATAAGTTATGATATTACCGATCAAATTGGCTTTCTTACTGAAGAGAGAAGTTTGCTTACAAAATTAACTGTTTTGGAACAAGTAAAATTTTATGGTATTTTAAAGGGAATGAATGAAGATTTAATCGAAGAAGAATTAGATAAACTTTTGAAAATATTAAATATATATGAATATAAAAATAAAAAAATTAAGGAATTATCTAAGGGGAATCAACAAAAGATTCAATTGATTACGGCGATTATTCATAAACCTAAATTATTAATTTTAGATGAGCCTTTTAGTGGATTGGATCCTATCAATGTAGAATTATTTAAAAAATTAATTTTGGATTTAAAGAAAAAGGGTACAATGATAATTTTTTCATCACATAGAATGGAACACGTAGAATTATTTTGCGAAAAGCTTGTTATTTTAGTGAAGGGAAGAGCTATATTATCCGGTTATTTAAAGGATATAAAAAAGGATTTTGGTCAAAAAGTAATAACTATAGCAGGGGATATTGATGAAGATGAGGTTGCTAAGCAAGATGGTGTAATTAGTGTAGAAAAAATTAAAGATGAATATAAGGTAAATATTAAGTCTGATGATTATACTAAAAATATTTTTAAATTTATAAGTAAATATGATAATATTACTAAATTTACGGTGGAAGATCCTAGTTTAAATGAAATATTTGTAAGCATAGTAGGTGAACAATATGAAAACTAAATTAAAATATTTAATTAAAAATAGTTTGAGTAAGAAGATGAAAACTAAATGGTTTGTAATTGCTAATATTATTTTATTTGTTGTAATAGCAGGTTTAATAAATATAGATAGTATTATCAAATTTTTTGGTGGCGATTTTAATGATAAATTGGAAATCATGGTAATAGATAATATTGGTTCTTATGAAGAGTTTAAAAGTACTTATGAAATCGCCAGTGAAACTTTGAATTTGGGAGAAGTTGAAATTACTAAGTATGATAAGACTTATGAAGATGCTCTTTACGAAATAAAGGAAGAAGATAAAATTCTAATTGAATTAAATGCTGATGAGACTAATTTCGTAAGGGCTAAATTGGTTAGTAATGATAATATTGATGTGAATATATATCAACTTATAACGACCACAATTAATTCAATAAAACGGGATATTGCTTTGAAACACTATAATATATCTGATAATATTTTAGCTTTGATAGATGCTAAGGTAGAGATTGAAAGAATAAAACTAGATGATAATAAAAATGCTGATGAAATGTTAGAATTAATAATGGGGACTATATTTCCTTTAATTATATTACCATTTTTTATGTTAACAATGTTTTTAGTTCAAATGATTGGAGCTGAGATAAACGAGGAAAAAACTACTAAGGGAATGGAAATTATAATATCAAATGTTTCTCCAACTGTTCATTTTGCTTCTAAGATAATTGCTGGTAATGTTTTTGTACTTGCTCAAGGGTTATTGTTAATATTGTATGTCGTATTAGGGCTTGGTATAAGATTTGTATCCACTGGAGCGGTTATTGGTGGTGAGGTTCAAACATATGTTGGAGATATTATTAATAGTTTAAAGATATCTGGCGTATTGCCGGTATTGTCTAAGGCTATTCCTTTGACAATCATCTTGATGTTGATAACATTTTTGGCATATTCATTAGTAGCAGGAATATTAGCTTCAATGACAACAAATATGGAGGATTTTCAACAACTTCAAACGCCAATTATTATTGTATCGTTGGTAGCGTATTATTTATCAATGATGGCAGCGATGTTTGAGGGAAGTTTATTTATAAAAATATTAGGATTTGTTCCGTTTATATCTTCATTGTTAGCGCCGGCTTTGTTGGTGTTGGGACAATTTAGTATAGTTGATATGGTCATTTCAATATTAATAACTTGTGCAACTGTATTTTTGCTATACAAATATGGTATTAAAATATATAAGGTAGGAATATTAAATTATTCACAAAATAATTTATGGAAAAAAATGTTTAAAGCGGCTAGAAATTAGCCCTTTAATTCTTGCGAGGATGGCGGAATAGGTAGACGCGTACGTTTGAGGGGCGTATGACT
>JAEDMO010000058.1 GCA_016302935.1 Bacilli bacterium
ATAGTGTATTTTTTATATAATTAGAAAAAACGCACTTTCCTAATAAATAAAAAAACGAAAAAAATTCGTTTTTAGAGGAATTTACCATATATAGTTTGCCACAAGTACATACTGGTAATATATGTACTCATTATTTATTATCTGCAATTAAATCCTTTTTATCCTTAGAATCATCTCTATATGATTGAGTATTAATAGCTATACCAACAACTAACGTATAAGCTAAAATATAAACCCAAATCATCATAATTATAATATTAGCTAAACTACCATAAAATATATCATAATGTGAAAAATGTTGAACATAATAAGAATAAATAAATGTAGAAATCATCCAAGAAATAGTTGTAAAAAACGCACCTTTAGTAGTATTTGAACTCTTAATAGTCTTATCAGGAGAAACAGTAAAAATAAGTTTAATCATAAAAAATATAAATATAATAGCTGTTGGCCATTTAAGAAGTAAAAATAAATAATAAATTTTATCACCAAAAGAACCAAAAAAATCAAAAGACAAAATAAACTGTAAAATACTATTACCAAAAGCTAAAACAATAAGAGTAAATACAAATAAAACCACTAATATTATCGTCAAAAACAATGCTTTTATACGCCTATTCAAATAATTAGAATGCGGAATATCATATAAAGTATTTGAACAAACAATAATAGAATGTGCTCCATTAGAAGCAAAAATATAACCTAACAACATAGAAAAACCAATATGAATATCCATTCCATTACCAGAAACATAAGGCAAAATCAAATTATATACCTGACCAGGAAGTATATCATTCATCATTGAAAGAATACTGTTCAAAGAAACATGAAACATAGAAGCAAAAATACCGGACAAAGTAATAATAGGAAAAATCGATAAAACCATAAAAAACGCTATATTTCCAGGCAATATTCTCATCTCAGACTTTTTAATAATCTTTATTAATTTTTTTAAATACCTCTTAGTTAAATTCATATAAATTCCTTTCAAAAAGGCAAAGCAAAACGCTTTACCTACTTTCTTGTTTATTATTTTTCATGTCCATTGTTGCTTCATTAATAGCATCGTCAACAGTCTTAATTTCATCAGTAATAATACTGTATCCAATAGCAGCACCAAAATCATGAGACAAATCTTTTAAATCCTTACTTAACTTTCTAATATAAGAAACAATTTGTTTTTCATCATAACCTACCATATAAATCAAAAACTCATTACCATTAGTACGAATAATTTCAGTATTAGAAATTTGTGTCTTAATTAAAATATTAGCTGCTTCTTTAATAACTTTATCACCCTCAGCATGGCCATAATTATCATTAATATATGCAATATTATTAAGATCGACAATAACAATTCCTTGAGGATAAACTAAACTCTCATCCCAAGAATCAATATTATCATTTAAATAATTACGATTCTTTAAAGAAGTTAAAACATCAATATATTTAATTTTGCTATCCTTAACAATAACAACTTTTTTATCCTTATTCATCTTAACACCTTGATAAATAAGATATCCAATTAAAGCAATTAAAGCTAAACTAATAATAACAATCAATAAGCCAACATAACTATTAGTTGAAGTAACACCTACTAACTCAGAATATCCAAGATTAGATATTTCTTGATTAGAAATAAATGATAAATAGAAATTGAAAAACTTAATAAATGTACTATTTGTTTCATTGTTAAATACTTTAAAAGAATAATCATCAGTTATATCAAAAGAATAAATTGACTTATAATCTTCAAAATACTTAGAACTATAAAAATTATAAACCTCAGAATCTAAAACAATAATAGAATCAGGTTTTACTTTGTCAAGCATCTCAGTTATATTAGAATACTTCTTAACACTAACTCCTTTGTCTTCTAAAAAACTTGCAAGTTTAGTACCTTCAATAGCAATAACATCATTACCAACCAAAGACTTAACTGAACTAACTGTTACCTTATTAGAAGGCTGAACTAATACAACCCCTTGCTCATCATAATTAGAAACCAAACCAATAGATGTAGGATACTCTCCACCAGTCATATAATCAAAAACTATATCAACTTTATTATCATTAAAATCTTGATTAAGACTATCAAAATTAGTATAACTCTTATAATCAATATCGATATCAGCTATATCAGAAAACTCTGATAAAAAAGCCTTATTAATACCATAATACTTATCACCAACTAAAGCATCATAAGGTCTATTTTCTAAATAACCATAAACATATCTTTTACTCTTAAACTCTGCCTTATTCTTATCATCAGTATTTGAAAAAGTAAAATAACTACTAGAAAAATGACTATCATAACTTTCCTTATATTTAGTATCTTTCCATTTATTAAAATATTTAGTCAATACTTCATTTAATTTTTCATCATTACCTAATCTAATAACATAATCTTGCTTTAATTCATTAATATTATAAGAAATATTTAAATTCTTAGATAAAATCAAATTATAATTGCTAGTCTTAGGAAGCATAATGGCATTTACAGCCGATGGAGTAACACTTCCATCATCATTAGTTTTAGACTCAACAGCACCAACTAATTCATCAATATTACCATAAGTATTAAAAGTAATACTTATACCATCCATAGCATTTTTAGCATTTTCTAAATCACTTTCTAAAACACCAATAACCATTCCATCTAACTCAGTCAACTTATTATACTTAACATTAGATTTAGTAAGAAGAGCATAACTATCACTATAAACTAAAATATCATTTTCATTCTTTTGAGTAACAACTTGAAGAGAATAATCATTCTTAATTTCACTACCACTTTGATAAGCAATACGATTAAACTCGAGTCCAGTAACATCCTCAAAATCATCTAAAAAATCAAACAATATTCCAGAACCATTATACCCAACAATAGGAATATCTTTAAGAATTGAAATATCAACAACTTTACTCTTATTAGACTCTAACCATTGTTTTTCTAAAATAGTAAAAGAAGTATCTTTATCCTGTTTTGTAAAAACAAAGATACCACCTAATACCAAGCCTATAATTATAAATGAAACAATTATAATATTCTTTTTACTGTTCATTAGTTTCCACCTTCATTATTCCAATGTAAACCCTCTGAATTTTTATTTTTATAACCAATTATAGGATAATCCTGACCTTCACCATTAACAAAAACTTGAAAATCATAAAACTTTATTTCTTCTTCGCTAAAACTATTAACAAGATTTAATGCTAAAGACTTAACATCATCCTTTTTAATATCACCAGCAGTAATATAAATATTTACAATTCTACCAGATAATCTAAACTTTTCTATAGTAAAACCAGATTTTGACTCAAAAGCATTTTTAATATCATTGAATCTTGAATCATCTAATTTAACATTCTCAATACCTTCCAATCTATCTCCATACTTAGAAGAACTATAATTTGGAAAAATAAAAATCTTAATAACTACTAATCCAAATATCAATATTAAAACTAATAATCCTATTAATACTGATAATAACTTATTCTTTAAAATAAATCTCTTAACTTTTTTCAAAAACTTCTTCATATTATATCCACCCATAATAATTATACTATACAAATTAAATTTTATCAATAACATATTTTTCATAATATATTGACTATTTTCATAATATATTGACTATTTATTAAAAAGTTATTGACTATTTATTAAAAAAATAATATAATTATTCCCAGTGAATTAGCAGCGCTAATAAGAAATTATAATGTGTTTATTACCCATAGGGGTTATTTGTAACCTAGCTGCAAGGCGAATATATTTTAAATAATACACCCTATAATTTAGTTATTAGCCACTATTCATAAAGAAAGGTGGAGAATTATGGCAAGATATACAGGCCCAAGTAATAGAAAATCACGTCGTTTAGGATTTTCTACACTTGAAAATGGAAAAGATTTAAAAAGACCTTTTGCTCCAGGATTACATGGACAAAAGCGTGCTAAAAAATTATCTAACTATGGAACTCAATTACAAGAAAAACAAAAAGTTAGATTTATGTATGGACTAAACGAAAAACAATTCAGATCAATATTTGAAGATGCTGGAAAATTAAAAGGAGTACATGGTGAAGACTTCTTAAAATTACTAGAAAGTCGTCTAGACAACCTAGTATACAGAATTGGATTTGCTACAACTAGACGTGGAGCAAGACAATTAGTTAATCACGGACACATCACTGTAAATGGAAAGAAAGTTGATATTCCATCATACAGATGTAAACCAGGAGATGTTATATCTCTAAAAGATAACGATAAAGAATTAGCAATCGTTAAAGCTTCTCTAGAAGCAATCCATAACCGTGTTGAATTCGTTTCATACGATGAAGCTAAAATGGCTGGTACATTCGTAAGACTTCCAGAAAGAAGCGAATTAAATGCTGATATCAACGAATCATTAATAGTTGAATTCTACAACAGATAATATCTGTTGCTTTTTTTATAAAAAGTTGTGTTAAACATAATGACTGATTGATAAATTTGTAGTATAATTATAAT
>JAEDMO010000059.1 GCA_016302935.1 Bacilli bacterium
ATGGCTGCGGCTTTGATGTCTTCGGCACTGCCTTCAAGGGTAATGGTGATTTTATTCCCTTCTACTTTGTAACTGCTTTTTAATCCTGATTTATTATAACTGGGTTCGTCAGTTAGATAAATGTCTTTTACTTCTTCTAAATAAGTTCCTGAATTTGCAGTAAAAGTTACAATATTTTTGTAATAATCAATAGTTTTATCTTTATATGTAATAATTAACTTTTCATTAAAATTTCCCTCATCTGTTGATGTAATTTTTTCACATTCTAAATTCTTATCTTTGCTACACCCTACTAATGCTAAGGATGCTATTAATATAAATAAATTTCTAAATTTTTTCATTTTTCTTAAATCCCTTCTACATTAATAGTAGCATAAAATATTTTATTTATCAAGTAAAAAAAAGATAAATTAATATAAAGACTACTCCGGTTAGAAAAAAGATAATGGTTAGCTTTTTATTTTTATAATTTAGTGATTCTTTTAATAATTCACATATAGATATATGTGTCATGATGCCTGCGATTAACGATAAAAGAATGCCCATGATTAGGTTATTAATTATTTTATATAAGAAAAGATATGCTAGTAGGGCTCCAAAAGGTTCACTTAATGCTGAAATTAAAGTATATAAGAATGCTTTTTTTCTACTTTTGGTAGAATAATATATAGGTATGGAGATACTTATTCCTTCTGGGATATTATGCATGGCTATGGCTAAGGTTAAATTAAGACCAAGAGTAGTATTAGTGGAACTTGCTAAAAAGGTAGCGATACCCTCTGATTGGAGTTATCAGGCATCATGGGTTTCATAAATAAAATTTAACTCTTTAAAGTTAAAATAAATATCAACGTTTCCATCTTCGTGTATGGAAATATTTTTAATTAATTTTAATATTATATCTCTAGTTGGATATCTATCTTTAAATTCTAAGACTTCTTTTTTTATAGTGTTAAAAGTATCTTCATCTTTATTTAACTTTTCTAAATATTCATTTATTTCATTAAGTTTATCCTTTTTTAAAGATATTTCTTTATTAAGTTTTTCTTGTATTCTTTGATACATTTCTTCAGTTATTTTATTTTGTAGTTTATCAATATACATATAATCTAAATTATTTTTGATAGTTTCAATGTCAACTTCTAATTTTTGTTTTGTTTTAGTATAAGTATCATAGGTATTATTATTTTTGTTTTTTTTAAGTATTTCTGACTCTAATTTATCATTACTAACTAAATATATTATTTTCTTAATTTCATTTGTTATACCTTGTTCTAAAGTGTCATAATCAAAGCCGTGTGCAGTACATAGTCTAAAATCTTTATTATATTTTCTATAATAATTGCAAACTGTAGTACTTTTACCATTAGCTCGTCTAGCTCGTATACTAATATTATGACCACAATCAGCACATTTAAGTAGTCCATCTAATAAAAATAATTCTTTTTTATCATTTCGTTGATGTTGTTTTGGTAATAATGATTGAACTTTGTTAAACATATTTTTATCAATAATAGGTTCATGAGTATTTTCTACTATTATCCAATTTTCTTTTGGATTACAGATTATTTTACGATATTTATAACTTAATCTAGAACGTCTATTTTGAATCATATCTCCAGTATATAATCTATTTTGTAATATCTTTTTTATTGTAGTATTGCACCAATATCCATATATATTTCCATTATTACCATTTCTTGTAAAATTTCTATTTCTAGTCGTAGAAAACGTTGGTATATTTTCATTATTAAAAATATCTCTAATCTTATTAATTCTAATACCACTAGCAAACATATCAAATATTCTTTTAACAATTGGAGCTTCTATTTCATCAGTAACTAAATGATTTTTATCAGTTGGATCTACTTTATATCCAAAAGGAGGACAACCACCAACCCATTTGCCTTCACTTTGCATGGTATGAAGAGCTGTTCTAATCTTTTTAGATAAATCTTTTGCGTACATATCATTTAATATTGCTTTAAAAGGTGCAATATCATTATTAGAATTATCTAAAAATGTATCTATATTATCTGTTAGAGCAACATATCTAACATTATGTGCTGGAAACCATTTTTCTACATATTCACCAGTACCAATATAATCTCTTGATAACCTTGATAAATCTTTAGTAATAACCATATTTACTTTTCCATTTTCAATATCTTTTAACATTCTTTGAAAATTTGGTCTATTAAAATTAGTACCAGTATACCCATCATCAATATAAATATCAACTAGAGTGTATCCTTGTTCTTTGACGTATTTAGTTAATAATATTTTTTGATTTTGAATACTTTCACTTTCACCTAAATTATCATCTTCTTTAGATAGTCTTATGTAAATTGCAACCAAATATTCTTTTACTATATTTCTTAATGTATTATACATTTTACCTCCTTTTAAAAGAAATATAATATTGGTTTATATTTATAATAACGCGCTTTAACCAAAATTATAGCCCATTTCTTTTTTTGTTTTTAAATAATTTATGATAACTTCTATTAATAAATTTTCTAATTCTTCATTATCATTGTCATAAAATAAATTAAATTTTAATTCTTGCTTTATAAAAATACCCCCTTTATTTTTTTTACTATCTAGTTAAATTTATGTGAAAGTATGACTATTTATTTATAAAAAAAATAGCTATAATTACAGCTTTCAAATTTTCGTGTCTATATATCTATACTAACACCAGTATTTATCTATTGACTGATATATTTAATTTTAGTTATTAAAAGTCAACAAAAAAATGTCGTTTTAATGTTATAATATTTATGAGGTGTTGTAATGGAACCAATTATGCTAATTTCAATAAAAACAAAATATGCAAATCAAATATTTAATGGAACAAAGTTATATGAATATAGAAGAAAAAGTATTGGAGAAAAAAATTGTAATAAAAAAATATTTGTTTATTCTTCTGAAGAAGAAAAAGCTATTGTAGGATATATAATTGTAGATAAAATCCTTGAAGGAAATATCGATTATATATTAGAAGCGACTAATAATAAAAATAGTGGTGATATATTAGATTATTTTAATGGTTGTGATAAATGTTATGCTCTTAAAATAGCTAAAGCAGTTAAATTTAAAAACCCCATTTATTTAAGTGAAATAAAAAAGGAAGAAAAAAAATTTGTAGTGCCACAATTTTATCGTTACATAAAAGAAAATGAATATATCTATGAAGAACTAAAGGAAGGAAAAAGTTTATGAAAACATATAAAATGAAACTATTACCACAATATTTTAATTACATTAAAAATGGAACAAAAAGATTAGAATTAAGGTTAAATGATGAAAAAAGAAAAGATTTAGAAATAAATGATATAATTATTTTTGAAAAATTAAGTAAAGATCTTGAATATTTAAATACAAAAGTAAAAAAAATATATAAATATAAAAATTTTGATAATTTAGTAAATGATTTTGATATTGAACTTATAGCTGATAAAAATATAACAAAAGAGGAACTTCTACATACATTAAACGAAATATATACAACAGAACAACAAGATAAATATGGTGTATTAGCAATAGAAATAGAATTGATTTAAAGGAGGTATTTACAACGAAAATAGATAATATTAAAAATTATATTTTGGAAACAAATCAAGAAAGTTTTATGAAACTTGCTGATGAAATATATGAACTTACTATTCATTTGAATGGTACTTATCCAGGTTATAAAGAATGGTTTTATGATAAACAAATAAAAGGATGTTTGACACCTAATAGAAATATAATCTTTATAAAAAATGAAGAAGAAAAAATAATTGCACTAAGTTGTTTGAAAAAAGATGATGAAGAAAAGAAAATATGTACATTATTTGTTTCAGACGAATATAGAAAACTAGGCCTTGGCAGTTTATTGTTTGAGGAGTCAATGAAATTTCTAGAAACAACAAAACCATTAGTAACCTTCACAGAAGACAAATTACCTATGTTTGAAAAAATTGTTACAAAATATAATTGGGAATTAACTGAAATAGTTGATGGAATATATAATGATGGTATAAGAGAATTTTGTTTTAACGGACAACTAACTAATCGAAATTATAGAGAAGAACTTATTGAAATATTAAGAAAAATAAGAAATAAGGCAAAAACTGAACTTCAAGATAATGATACAATTGAAAAAATTACTATTAGAAGATAATAATTAATAGAAAAACTACCAAAATAATAATATAAATTATAATTGGTAGTTTTTAATTTTAAACCAATATTATATTTCTAGTGTGATACATAGGGGCTACAATCTTCTGGGATATTATGTAATATAATTGCTACCATAGATATTAACCCAACCTTATATAAGTTATCATTATTATTACTAGGTAAATATTTGTCAATTAACATAGATGCAATAATACCTACTATCATGCTGATAAAAGAAATAATAATAACTATAATATCTTGATTATT
>JAEDMO010000013.1 GCA_016302935.1 Bacilli bacterium
GATGCTGCATTAATGATTTCATCTTTTATAAGCGGTAGCGAAGAAAAATTCGTTGAAAGAATGAATGCCAAAGCAAAAGAAATAGGAATGAAAAATACCCTATTCAATAATAGCAGTGGGCTAGATAATGAAAAGGGTAATTATTCAACCGCCTACGATATGGCCATATTAACAAGCTATGCCATGGACTACCAAGAGTATAAAGACATTGTCAAAACTAAAAAATACATCCTAAAAACTAATTACAAGACATACATTTGGTATAATAAAAACAAATTATTAGAAGAAGATTATATAACCGGTGGTAAAACCGGATTCACCGAAAAAGCTAAAAGAACCCTAGTTACTACCGCCTCTAAAGATGGAATGAATTTTGTTGTTGTAACCTTAAACGACGGTAATGACTGGAATACACATAAAAGCTCATATTTATATGCCTTTGAAAACTATAAATCTTATCAAGTATTAAATAAAAACACATTTAGAGTAAAAGACGATAAATATTATAACCAAAATCTATATATTGATAAAGATATTTTCCTAACCTTAAAAAAAGATGAAATAAACAAGATAAAAAATAATATTAAATTAGCCAAAATTAAAAATTATAGAAATGGTGACATTGTTGGAAGTAATAATTTTTATTTAAATGATACCTTAATAAAAAGTGTTAATATATATGCTTATAAAGAGCAAATAAAACCAAAAGAAAAAAACATATTTGAAAAAATATTAGATTGGATCAAATTTTGGTAAACTATATTTTTGTATTTTTAATATCTATAGGTATCTTTTATGGTTTTATAACTGGAAATACTATTGCTATTAATAATGAAATATTAAATGTTGGTGAATATTCGCTAAATATTATCTTAAAATTATTTCCTATTATGTGTTTATGGTTAGGTCTAATGAATATAGCATCCCAAAGTGGTCTTTTAGATATCATTGCTAAAAAATTTAGTAAAATATTAAAATATATTTTTAAAGAAATTCCTGAAAATCACGAAGTAATGGGTTTAATATCTCTAAATATTGTTATGAATATGGTAGGTCTTGGTAATGCAGCAACTCCAATTGGTTTAAAAGCGATAAAAAGTTTAAATGAATTAAATAAAAATAAAGATACACCTTCAAAAAGTATGCAAACATTTTTAATATTAAATACTACAGGATTAACTATCGTACCAACAAGTATCTTAGCACTAAGAATGTCATCTGGCAGTACCAATCCATCTATTATTCTACCAGCGTGTATTATAACTACCATATTATCTACAGTTACTGGTCTAATAATAAATTATCTTTTTAATAAGAAAAGGGGTAATTTATGAATATTGCCTCAATTTTTTTACCAACAATTGTATTAATTATTATTATTTATGCACTATATAAAAAAGTAGACATCCTAAAGGCTTTTATAAAAGGTGCCAAAGAAGGATATCAAACGGCATTAAGCTTATTCCCAACTATTTTAATTATGATGCTTGCTGTAAATATTTTTACCAAAAGTAATATCCTCACGGATCTATTTAACAATATTAAAACCATTTTTAACATATCAAAATTCCCAATTGAAGTAATGCCATTAGCATTTTTAAAACCAATAAGCGGTTCTACCTCTTTAGTATTATTAAACGATATATTAAATACCTATCATCCAGATTCCTATATTGGTATATTATCGAGTATTATTGCAGGTTCTACAGATACAACAATATATATAATAGCCACCTATTACGGTAGCATTGGTATTAAAAAAACATCTTCTTCCCTTAAAGTTGGCTTACTAACAGACTTATTTACAGTAATCATAGCCCTAATAATAACTTATTTACTTTTTCAATAATGTAAAAAGATGTGAAAATATCTTAAAAAGATAAAAAAGCTTGACAAATAACCAACAATCTATTATATAATTAAATAAGCAAAAAGGAGGCCATATGGGTAAAAATTTAGTAATAGTAGAATCCCCTAATAAAACTAAAACTATTAGCAAATATTTAGGCGATAATTATAAAGTAGTATCATCAGTAGGACATATTAGAGATTTATCAACTAGTGGCAAATATGGTTTTGGTGTTGATATAGAAAATAATTTTAAACCAGATTATGTTCCCATAAAAGGAAAAAGTAAAATAATTAAAGAATTGAAAAAAGAAGTTAAGTCTTCAGATCATGTATATCTAGCAACCGACCCAGATAGAGAAGGGGAAGCTATATCATGGCATCTTTATGACGAATTAAAATTAAAAGATAAAGATTATGACCGCATTGTCTTTAATGAGATAACCAAAAATGTTATCTTAAATAGCTTCAAAAACGCCCGTAAAATAGATGAGAATTTAGTTCACTCACAAGAAACTAGAAGAATCCTAGATAGAATTATCGGTTTCAGATTAAGTAAGCTTATGCAAAGCAAAACAGGTGGTAAATCCGCAGGCCGTGTTCAAAGTGTTGCCTTAAAATTAATCGTAGATAAAGAAAGAGAAATAAAAAAATTTATCATTGAAGATTATTATGAAATTGATGCTCATTTTAATGAATTTGATGCCAAATTATTCTCATATAACAATAAAGATATTGAAATAAAAACCGAAAAAGAAGCTAAGGAAATATTAGAAAAATTAAATAATAGCTTTAAAATAGAAAGTGTAGATAAAAAAGACAAGAAAAAATCATCTCCATATCCTTTTACTACTTCAACATTACAACAACTAGCATCAACAAAGTTAAATTTTCCTGCCAAAAAGACAATGAGTGTTGCTCAAAAATTATATGAAGGAATCAGCTTAAAAAATGAAACTGTCGGTTTGATAACTTATATGAGAACCGATTCAATTAGATTAAGTGATGAATTTGTAGCAGATACTTATAATTATATTGAAAATAATTATGGTTCTAAATATACTGGATATATTAAAAATAAGAAAAAGAAAGAAAACGTCCAAGATGCTCACGAGGCAATTCGTCCAACTTCAATTAAAAGGACACCAGAAAGCGTTAAACCATATTTAAAAGATGATGAATATAAGCTATATTCATTAATATACTTCCGCACATTAGCAAGTCTTATGTCGGATGCTAAAACAAATGCTACTACCGTTATCTTAGATAACAATAACTATAAGTTTAAAGCAACCGGTAGTATTCTAACCTTTGATGGTTATTTAAAAGTGTATAGTGATTATGAAGAAGTAAGCGATAAAATATTACCTGATTTTGCTAATTACAAAACCAATATCGTAATAGCTAATAATATCGAATATTCGCTTCATCAAACCAAACCCCCAGCAAGATACACAGAAGCTTCATTAATTAAAGAACTAGAATCTCTAGGTATCGGAAGACCATCGACATATGCAACTATAGTTAATGTAATTAAAGAAAGAGACTACGTAAAAGTTATTGATAAAAAATTTCATCCTACAGAAATAGGCATTTTAACAACAGACAAATTACAAGAATTCTTTAAAGATATTATCAACGTTAAATACACCAAAGAAATGGAAGACGATTTAGATAAAATAGCCGACGGAAATTTAATATATTATGAATTATTAAATAGATTTTATAAAGACTTTGAACCAAAAGTTAAAAATGCATTTGACAATATGGAAAAAAAAGAAGCTGAAAAAACAGGTGAATTATGTCCTAATTGCAATAGTCCATTAGTAATTAAGCAAAGTAGATATGGTAAATTTGTCGCATGTTCAAATTATCCAACTTGTAAATATATAAAACAAGAAGAAAAAGAAACTAAAAAAGAAATAACTTCCTGTCCTCAATGTGATGGAAAGATAGTAGAAAAGAAAACAAAAAGAGGAAAAATTTTCTATGGTTGTAATAACTATCCAAAATGCAACTTTGCTTCCTGGGATATACCAACAGGTGAAAGATGTCCTAACTGCAACAGTCTTTTAGTAGAAAATAAAAAGAATATTAAATGTGCAAAATGCGAATATATTAAAGAAAAATAAGAAAAACTATTGCAATAATTTATAAAATACTATATAATTATATCGTTCCTTTTTCTTGGGTTACCGTACCTCTTACGATTACCTAGGGAAAATGGTGAAAATAATATAAGGAGGATTTATGGCATTAAAAAAAGAAGTTAAACAAGCAATTATCAAAGAATATCGTTTAGATGAAAAAGATACTGGTTCACCAGAAGTTCAAATTGCTTTATTAACTAAACAAATCGATGCTCTAACAGAACATTTAAAGAATAACAAGCAAGATAAACACTCTAAAAGAGGACTATTAATGATGGTCGGAAAAAGAAGAAGTTTATTAAATTATTTACTTGAAAATGATGTTAAAAGATATAGAGCAATCATTAAAAAATTAGGAATTAGAAAATAAATAAGTAGGCACTCTTTTTTGAGTGCCTTTAATTTGAAATTTCAAAAAAATTACTTAAAAATAATTTTTAATACCGTTTCACTTAGTAAAAAGAAGGAGGATAATTAATGAAGAAAGTATTTGAATTAGATTTTTATGGAAGAAAGATTGTAGTAGAACATGGACAAGTTGCTAAGCAAGCAGATGGAGCTGTATTAGTAAGATATGGCGACACCGTAGTACTTTCAACCGCGGTAGTTAGTAAAAGTGCTAATCTTTTATCAGATTTTTTTCCTTTAATGGTTTTATATCAAGAAAAATTATATTCAGTAGGTAAAATACCAGGAGGATTCATAAAAAGAGAAGGAAGACCAACTGAAGCAGCTACATTAGCGTCTCGTATGATAGATAGACCACTTAGACCATTGTTCCCAGATGATTTCAAAAACGAAGTGCAAATAGTAAATACAGTATTATCGGTTGATCAAGATAATTCACCAGAACTAACCGCCTTAGTAGGTTCATCAATAGCTGTATCAATTTCTAAAATACCATTTAATGGGCCAGTAGCAGCAGTAAAAGTAGGAAAAGTTAATGGAGAATACATAATAAATCCTACCATAGAACAAACAGAAAAATCAGAAATCGACTTAACCGTTGCCGGTACTAAAGATGCTATTAATATGGTAGAAGCAGGAGCTAAAGAAGCAAGCGAAGATGATATGCTAGAAGCACTAATGTTTGGTCACGAAGCTATAAAAAAATTAATAGCATTCGAAGAAGAAATAATTAAAGAAATTGGTATTCCAAAAATGGAATATGAAAAATTAGAAATAAGCGAAAATCTTATCGCTGAAGTTGATTCAATAGTTAGAAACAGACTAGATCAAGCACTTAGAATAAAAGATAAACTAGAAAAATATACTGCAATTGATGATTTAGAAAATGAAGTAATAGAAAAATACAAAAGTGAAAATGAAGATATTATGAAAAGTGATGAATTAAAAGAATTACTTACCAAAATAGCTTTAATTTTCCATAATATAGAATATGAACTTTTCAGAAATATCGTTGTTAAAGAAAAAACTAGAGCAGACGGACGTGCTATGGATGAAATAAGAGAACTATCGACAGATATTGACCTATTACCAAGATGTCACGGTAGTGCATTATTTACAAGAGGACAAACCCAAAGCCTAGCAACAGTTACCCTAGGAGCATTAGGAGAACATCAAATACTAGATGGGCTTGGAATTGAAGATGCTAAAAGATTTATGCTCCACTATAATTTCCCAGCCTTCTCAGTAGGAGAAACTGGAAGATACGGTTCTCCTGGAAGAAGAGAAATAGGTCACGGAGCATTAGGCGAAAGAGCACTATCTTATGTTATCCCAAGTGAAGATGAATTTCCATATACCATAAGAGTAGTAAGTGAAATACTAGAAAGTAATGGTTCTAGTAGCCAAGCTACAATATGTGCTGGAACTATGGCCTTAATGGCAGCCGGAGTGCCTATTAAAAAACCAGTCGCTGGAATTGCCATGGGACTTATTACCCACGAAAACGAATATACAATCCTAACCGATATCCAAGGTATGGAAGATCATTTAGGCGATATGGACTTTAAAGTAGCAGGAACACGTGATGGTATAACCGCTCTTCAAATGGATATTAAAATCGACGGAATAAACAAAAAAATATTAAAAGAAGCCTTAGAACAAGCTAAAAAAGCTAGATTTCAAATATTGGATGTCATTGAAAAACAAATATCTAAACCAAGAAGCGAAGTATCTAAGTACGCTCCTAAAACTATGACCTTTATGATTAATCCAGATAAGATTAAAGATGTTATCGGTCGTGGTGGTGAAATGATTACTAAAATTATTCTAGAATGTAGTCACGTTAATACCGTAAACGATATCAATGCCGTTAAAGTAGATTTAGAAGATGATGGAAGAGTAATTATATATCATACTGATTCAGATATTATTAATGCTACTGCCGAAAGAATTAAAAATATAGCAAGAGAAGTAGAGTTCGGTAAAATATACAACTGTAAAGTTGTTTCTGTAGAAGATTTTGGAGCATTTGTTGAACTATGGCCAGGTTGTGAAGGATTAATTCATATATCACAATTAGATATAAATAGAGTAGAAAAAGTAACCGATGTCGTAAATGTTGGTGATGAAATACTAGCAATTGCCACTGGCTATGATAAAAAAGGTAAAATTAATTTATCTAGAAAAGAATTATTAAAACCAAAAAAAGAAAATAAATAACGAAACAAAATTTGTTTCGTTTTTAAAAAAATATAATTAAATATAGCGGTGAGTATAGGGAGGTAATAATGTTTAAAATTGCAAAGTTAGAGAAAGTAAATAATGAAGAACTTAAAATCAGTTTAGTAACACAAGAACACCATAGTTATGAAAATGGTAAAAAATCTTCTGAATATTTCAAAACATTATCATTTGATATTTCTGGAGATGATTATTCATTTACTTTTGATTTAAATTGCAGATTAGAAAAACTACTTGAAATACCAATGAGTGAAACAATAGACTTTAAAGATTATATTTTTGGGGGAGAAACTTGGTTAAATGTAAAAGGATTAAATGGTGTAGAACCAGAAATGAACATAAAAATAACTAGATATTTAAAAAATAGATTCCTTATATTTATAACATTTTATACAGATTATTATAACAATGATGATAATGAATATAGTGGAATGATAGAATTTACTTTTAATCTAGATGATTTTTTAGAAGAAAAAAGAAAGAGAAAATTAATATGAATATAGATGAATTTAAAAAAATGCTTGGTGAAAGCAACAAAAATGATGATACTAGATATCAATATCCATATGTAGAGTTAGAAACCGTTATAGAAAATCCAGATGAATATATTATTCCCGCTTGTTTACCCGCTTGTAGAGCCTTATGGGATAAAAACATAGAAACTTTTATGGTAAGTAACAATGATGATGAAGATTTATATGTTTTACTAGCAAACGTCTCTGCAGAAAATATATCAGTATTAAGAGAATTAGCACAATCAGATCCAAGATACTTTTTTGATGATTTTAGAAATACTTTAGGAATAAGAGTAAAAGGAATGACAGAAGATTCAATGAAAGAATTAACTGCTTTAACTGAGGTATTTAAAATCCAAGATACCGTTAGATTTCATAGTGAGAAAGATTTTTTAGAAAGTTATAAAATTACCGGTGGAGAATTAGAAATAGGTGAAGATGGAACAATTTATAGAAAACCAAATCCCACCTTTGCAAATGCGACAATACAAGAAGCACTTGAAAAAACAGGAAAAAGTCATTTATATGTAGCAGAAGAAGGAAAAATTTATGAAAGTCCTATGTATTTAAAATGGCATCAAAGATACAAACAAAGTTTACAAGATGTTGTAATGACAGATATTTCTGATATCCCATCGCATAAAGCAATGTAAGTATTAAAATATTTGATTTACTCGCTATTAATTTAGATTATTCGCAAATCGCATAATCTAGAAAAGAAAAAAGAAAGAGTAAAATTAGCAAAAACATTAAGAAAAGTATATGAAAATAAAAAAAAATAAGTATTAAATGGTATAGCTTCTTGCTATACTGTTTTTTTATGAGGTAAAATAATTGGTTTTTATTTTGTAAATTTCTTGTCAAAAATACTATTTAAAATTAATAATATGCTAAAATTAAAAAAAGAGGTGAACTTATGGAAAACTTTTCTTCATATTACCAAAATTTGGATAACAATATAAAAAAATATTTTAAAATACTATATCCATATATACCAATAGAATTACAAGAATATATAGAAATAATTATGCGATTAAGTGGAATAGATTATTTTTGTGGAATGAAATATGCATCTAACCATATGTACAATTTCAAATATAATATCTCTAGACTGGATCATTCTATTAGCTGTGCTTTAGAAACATTAAGATTTACTGATGATTTCGAAATGGTTTTATCAGCATTATATCACGATGGCAATACCCCAATATTTTCTCATGTCATCGATTACTTATATAAAGATTATATAAAACAAGAAAAAAGTGAAGAAAATAACGATTTATTCTTATTGGAAAATGTAGTGTTACAAAAACTATTAGCAAGAGATAACTACAATATCGAAAAAATTATTAATCCCAAACAGCACCCAATAATAGATAATAATCGCCCTAAACTATGTATAGATAGATTAGATGGAATTTTACTAACAAGCTTATCTTGGACTAAAACAATTACCTTAGATGAAGTAGAAGAAATAATAAATAACACTTCTTTATTAAAAAATGATGAGCAAGAATTAGAAATTGGTTTTTTAAACCCTTTAATCGCTAAGAAATTAGTAACTATGGAAGACACGATTAATACCTATTGTAAAAGTAATAATGATACCTTTATGATGCTATTAGCAGCTGATATGATTAAATACTGCATTAACTCTTGTTATATTAAAGAAAGTGAATTATATACATTAAAAGAATCAGAATTTATTGAAATTATAAAAGAAAACTATTATTATGATTTACAATTAGCTCTATTGTATGATGCCTTCACAAAAATGGAAAAAGTTACTAGTGTAAATATTAAAAATACCAAAACAAGAGTAATTAAACCATTATATTTAAACCAAGATAATAAAATAATTAGAATGGATTAATCTTTTAAATATTTATAAACATAATATAAATGATGTAATGTAGTAAATACTATATTACTAATAATAGCTATAATAAGCCCCCACATTCCTACTTTAAATAAAGAAATAACAAATAAAATAACACTTCTTAATATTGTTCCTATTAACGTTCCCCACATTGCACATTTACTCTTTCCCATCGCTTGCAAAGTGGAAGTTAATGGAGCTTGTATATAATGCATAAGAAAAAACGGAGCTATTACTTTGATATAATTAATGCCTAAATTTGTTTTATAGATAATCGATAATGGTATCTGTGGAATGAATATAAAAATTAAACTAATAGGAATACCGATTAATAAAGATATAAAAATTGCTTGATTAAGTTTAGTTTTAGCTCTTTTTTTATGCCCATTAGCGTAAGCATTACTGATCACAGGCAATAATGCATTGGATATTGCATAAGAAAAAAATGAGGGCAAAAGTAACAAAGGTAGCACATAACCGTTAATAATACCATATTCCATCGTTATATAGTTAGTTTCATATCCAACCTTTAATAAAACAAAAGTAATAATAATAGGTTCTAAAAAAGAACCAATCGTTCCAATTAATCTACTAGAAGTAGAAGGAATACCAATACTCAAAGCTTCCTTAGTTATATATTTGTTATATATAAAATCATCTTTACTAATACTTACCTTAGGAGTAAATAAAAGCAATATAATAATCGAAATACCCTCACTTATTATATTAATTAAAACAACCCCAGTAACAGCTTTTTCAACACTAAATCTAAGCAAATATGGAATTAAAAAAATAACTAACAAAAGCCTTATTAACTGCTCTCCATTATTACTTATTGTATATGGCCACATTCTCTCCTTACCAAAAAAATATCCTCTTAAAATATCAGAAATTGTGATAAACGGCAAAGTCAATCCTATTGCCATAATTGGATATAATAGCAAATTATTTTTTAAAAGTACTCTAGATATAAAAGGAGAAATCAAAATAATAACTATCATTAAAAAAATATTAAATATTAATATAAGAGGTACCAATGACAACACTAATTTTTTATTATTTTTCCCTCCCTCGCTGACCAGTTTAGAAACCGCTAAAGGAAGTCCCAAATTAGAAAGAGTGATAAAAAGACCAAACGTAGGTAAAACCATCATATAAAGTCCTAATCCTTCAGTACCTATTTTTCTAGATAGAACAATCCTAATAACCATCGCCATTAACTTACTGACAAATCCTCCAATAAGTAAAATAACAGTTGATTTAATAAATTTATTTTTAATCATAGTATCACCAATAAATTATATGACTAAAAAAAAAGAAGATATTTACTTTACAATACATTTATTAAAATTTATACATTTTACTTCAACAACTAAAAATAAAATGTTATAATTAATAAAGGTGATGGTAATGAAAAAACTACTATTAATACTATTAATATTTTTTACAGTAGCATGCGACTATAGTAACGTCAGTGAAGAAGCTAAAAATGAATATATTAACAAAAAAGAAGAATTAACTAAAAAAGAGGAATTTGAAAATATAGATAATATTCCATTCGATATTACTATCTCCTTAGATAGAATAAATGAAGAAGAAATAACATACCGTGTTATCATAGATAACGCTAAAGAGGATATTAGTAATATCAAAGCCTTATTAATACACGACTATTTCACCGAGGATATTTTTCCAAGTATTGGAATATTAGATGATACAATTAATTTAAAACATAATGCAGAAAATGAAGAAAAAGGTTTTATGCTAGTAGGGTATATCAATACCAAAGATCCTCTAGAAAAATTAAAAATTGAGTTTAGATTATTAGTAGAATATACTGATACAGAAAAAAAAGAACATAAAATTTATTATAAAACGACAAACTTTTCTTAAAAAAATATATATCATTAATTTGGTGATATTAAGTGAAAGTAAAAATAATCGATGAATCGCATGAAAAAGATTTAGAAGAAGAAATAAATAAATTTTTAAATAATTGTGAATTTGAAATAATAGATATAAAATTTAATAGTGCAGTAGCTATATATGGAGAAGAACAAATATTTTGCTTTTCTGCATTAATTATGTATAAGGAGTAAGTATGAGAACTAAAAAAATAGCCCTAAATATGATTTGTGATATCGTACCATATTTATTAATTGGTATCGTTGGTTTAATCAAAGTTAATTATTTAATTACCTATCTTGGAGATGCCAACAATGGATATTATCAATTTATAAACCAAATAATATCGTATGTCTTTTTAGCCCAAGCTGGTTTCTGTGAGGCCGTTATATATTCTTTATATAAGCCATTCGCCGAAAAAAACAAAGATGATATTAACAAAATATATTCAGGAGCAAGATATATATTTAAAAAAATAGGCTTAATAATATTTGGCCTAATCATATTAGTTAGTATTGGACTATATTTATACTATCATAATGAACAAGAATCACTTGCAATTACCCTAAGTTTCTTTATCATTGCAAGCTCATATCTAATATCATATTTTGGTAAAACACAAACCTATACTGCTGTACTATCGGCTAATCAAGAAAGATATATCTATTCCAATGTTTTAAATATAATAAAACTAATATGCGATATTCTAACAATCTTTGTAATAGTTTGGTTTAGAAGTTTAGTAGCCATTGCTATATTAATATTAATAGTCAAAATAATAGAAGAAATAGTAATGCGCTTTGTCGTTAAGAAAAAATATAGTTATCTAAAAGAAGTAAGCGACAAAAACACCACGATGATTAAAATGACCAAAGACTTAGTATGGATGCAAGTTGGAACTCTTGTTTTAAATAATGTTGATGCTGTATTAATCATGCATTTCCTAGGACCAATCTGGGTAAGTATCTATACATCATATAATTTTATTTTAAGATATCTAAACGAAATTGCCTCGCGATTAAACTATGCCACCGTCTATTCCTTTGGCAATGTATTTGCTAAAAAAGAAAGTGATAGAGCATATCCGCTCTTTAAAGAACTACAATCATTATTTATGATTATTGCTATTGCAATGTCACTAACATTTCTCTTAGGCATAAGAACCTTTATCCTCTTCTGGATAAAAGATGCTAACTATATTCTCTCATACACTACCGCAACGCTTTTTACCCTAACTACCTTTTTCTATATATTATACCTACCACTATTATCGATCATTAACTCCAACGGTCTTTTCAAAGAAAATAAATACCATATTTTAACATGTGCTTTAATTAATGTTATTTTATCGCTTATATTAGTTAATTTTTTCCAAATAAACGGTCTTTTAATAGCCACAATCACCTCCTTCATCGTAAATATAATTTTAAAATGCAACTTAATAAATAAAAAGATCTTTAATAATATCAATTATTTTAAACTAATTAGCCCATACATTATCATAACCATATCGTTTATCTTCATTATAATTATATCAAAACCACTAGAAATATACTTACTTAAAAATATTACCTCAATATTGAATATTGTAATAACATTATTCTCAATTTTCATAATCCTTTTTATAATCCTATTTATAATTATGTATTTAGTAGATTCCAATACCCGTAACTTATATCAAAGAATTATTAATCTAATAAAAAAAAGAAAATAAAATTTTTCTCATTTTTACCTAGGAATATATATAATATATAAAGTTTATAAATTAGTCAACCAAGTTTACAAACATTATACAAACTATTTTTAATTGCTAAAAAATACCAAATAAAAAACTAAAGAAAACTGTCAAAAACACTTGCCATATTAAAAAAAGTAGGTATAATAAATAAACAAGAAAAGGAAGTGAATATTTTTAAATATTAAATAAAATATATTTGAAAATATTCATTTTTATTATTTTGAAATTGAGGTGATATCTTTGATAAAAACTAATTTACCAATCATCTTTTTAAAAGATGTCGTCTTACTCCCTAATAATGATTTAAGAATAGAATTTTCAAATACTAAAGATAAAAATCTTTTAACTATATCCGAAATGAATTATGATGGTTACTTACTATTTATTAATTTAAAAAATCCTAAAGAAGAACAGCCATCAGTACACGATTTACCCAAAATAGGTATATTAGGTAAAATTAAGACCAAAATAGAACTTCCAAACAATATTATAAGAACCGTCATCACCGGTATCAATAGAGTAAATATATTAGAATATGTAGAAAATAACAATAACTTAGAAGCATTTATAACCCTAATCGAAGAATCTACCTATGATGCATTTGAAGTAGCTGCCTTAAAAAGAATTCTTCTAAGAGATTTAAATAATTATATTAATATATCTAGCTATATGAGCAATGGGGTCTTAGGTAGAATAGAAAGCGTAAAAAACTTAAACGCCCTAGTAGATATTATTGCTAATGAACTACCTCTTGAATATTGTGATAAATTTAAATACATATCTGAAACAAACTCACTAGCTAGAGCAAGATACCTAATAGAAGACCTAAATAAAGAAATAGAAACAATAAAATTAGAAGATAGTATCGAAGAAAATTTAAAGACTTCTCTTGATAACAATCAAAAAGAATACATCTTAAAAGAAAAAATTAAACTAATTAAAGAAGAATTAGGCGAAAGTGATATCAAAGAAGAACTACTAGCATCACTAAAAACCAAAATAGTAAACTTAGAAGCCCCATACCGTGTAAAAGAAAGATTAGAAAAAGAATTAAACAAATATGAATTAACACCTACAACTTCCCCAGAAACAACAATAATAAGTACATATATTGATACTTTAATGTCCCTTCCTTGGGAAAAAACAACCAAAGATAATACTAATCTAGAAAAAATAAAAGATATATTAAACGAAAGCCATTTTGGATTAGAAGAAGTAAAAGCACGTATTATTGAATATGTAGCAGTAAACAAACATACTCCAAATAAAGAAAACAACATTATCTGTTTAGTAGGGCCCCCAGGTACCGGTAAAACGACCCTTGCCAAAGAAATCGCCACTGCCTTAAACAAAAAATTTGTTAAAATAAGCGTTGGAGGAGTAAACGACGAAGCCGAAATAGTTGGTCACAGAAGAACATATATAGGAGCAAGTCCCGGTAAAATCATCAGTGGTCTTAAAAAATGTGGTTCTAAAAATCCAGTATTTTTAATCGATGAAATAGACAAAATGACTAAAGATATCAAAGGAGATCCTGCCTCAGCCTTACTTGATGTTTTAGACAAAGAACAAAACAATATGTTTGTAGATAACTATATTGAAGAAGAATTCGATTTATCTAAAGTAATGTTTATTCTTACCGCTAATGATGAATATGCAATACCAAAAGCCCTTAAAGACCGTTTAGAAATCATTCGCCTTTCTAGTTATACCTTATATGAAAAGATTAATATTTGTAAAAATTACATTATTCCCTCATTGCTTGACAATCTAAATTTAAAAGGAAAACTAAAAATAGATGAAAATGTAATAGAAGATATTATCAAACTATATACCAAAGAAGCCGGAGTTCGTGAATTACAAAGACAAATAACTAAAATATTTAGAAAAAAGATTTTAGCTATAGTCAGTAAAAAAGATAATGAATTATTACAAATAACTAAAGACAATTTAAAAGAATATTTAGGTGAACCAAAATATTTAGAGCACGATAATGTCAAATATCAAAAAAGTGGTATTGTAACCGCCTTAGCATATACTCCATTTGGAGGAGCGTGCTTAAAAGTTACCTCAGCCAAATACAAAGGAAAAGGAAACATTGAAATAACCGGTAATTTAGGTGAAGTAATGAAAGAAAGTGTTAAAATTGCCATATCGTATATAAAAAGCAATTGTGATATATTTGGTATAGACATTGATGATTTTAATCAAAATGACATCCATATTCATTTTGAAGATGGAGCAATTCCTAAAGATGGACCATCCGCAGGAGTAGCCATCACCACCGCCTTAATTAGCTTGTTTAAAGATAAATTAATTACCAATCAAATTTCAATGAGCGGTGAAATAACCTTAAGAGGAGACATCCTAAGAATAGGTGGAGTAAAAGAAAAAATTATCAGTGCCATTACTAATAATATCAAAACAATATACCTACCTAAAGAAAATATATCTGATGTAGATGAGTTAAATAGCGATATAAAAGACAATATAAACATTAAATTTGTAAATAATTACGAAGAAATATATAAAGAAATATTTAAATAATTAAGGATACCCATTCCTTAATTTTTTCAATTTAAAAAGTTTACAATAACAATGAATAATGATATAATTATTAATGTTAATAGGAAGTGAGTAGATGAATTACCAAAACATAACCGAAGAAATAATAAAAAAAGAAACATTAAAAAATAAAATACCAACATTATTAATACATTCTTGTTGTGCTCCATGTTCCACATATGTATTAGAATATCTATCACAATACTTTAAAATAACTATCCTATATTATAATCCTAATATATATCCTAGTGAAGAATACCAAAAAAGAGCAGAAGAACAAGAAATGTTAATTAAAAAAATGAATCTAAAAAATGAAGTATCCTTAGTAATCACCCCATATGATAGCAACGAATACTTTGAAAAAATTAAAGGATTAGAAAACGATATTGAAGGTGGCTCACGTTGTTACAAATGTTATCTACTTAGAATGGAAAAATCTGCCAAATATGCTAAAGAAAATAACTATGACTATTTTACCACCACCTTAACCATCAGTCCCCACAAAAATAGTAAAACAATAAATGAAATAGGATCACAACTAGAAAAAAAATATCAAATAAATTATTTATATTCAGACTTTAAAAAGAAAAATGGATATAAAAGAAGTTGTGAATTATCAAAACAATATAATCTATATCGTCAAGATTATTGTGGATGCATATTTTCAAAAAAAGAAAGAGGGAAATTAAATGTATTATGATTTAATTATATTATTAATTATTGTATTAGGCATTATATTCTTTTGCCGTAAATTTAAAAACTTTGTCTACTTAATCGCTGTAGTTGATATCTTCTTAAGAATAATTACTTTTATTAAAAATAATATAGGCTTAATCGACGTAAAAAATATCCTTGATAAATATTTACCAGATAACCTTCCAAGTTTAGTATATAAATATACCAACGGAATAGTAAGTGATATTATTATGTGGATATATTTATTTATCTTTATCTGTTTCTTATGTTATACCGTTAAAATATTATGGAGAAGAAAATGATAAACAACAATTTTAATAGAAGAAATATTGATACCAGCCAAATATTTGATGAAAAATACAAAGTTAATCAAAGAAGAGAAATAAACGAAAAAAATAGACAAAGAGAAACAAGCTTCAAAAGTAGATTATATGGTACAGATAATATGCAAATACTAAAAGAAAGAAACATCAAAGAAAATACTGTTACTAGTAAAGTAGAAGCATTAAATCAAAAAATAAATGCTAATAACACTATGTATAAAAATAGTGCAATGAATAATTTAAAAGATAGATTTAAGTAGGTAAATATGGAAGATTTATATAAGTATGAAAAAGAATTATATGAAAAAGGTATTAACTTTATCGGTGGAGTAGATGAAGTAGGAAGAGGTCCATTAGTAGGGCCTGTAGTAGCTGCCTGCGTAGTATTACCAAAAGATTTTTACTTAGAAGGTTTGACCGATTCCAAAAAATTAAGTGAAAAAAAAAGAAATATTTTCTATAAATATATAATTGAAAACTGCCTAGCATATGGTATTGGTATAATAGACGAAAAAAGAATCGATGAAATTAATATCTACAATGCCACTAAAGAAGCCATGATTATGGCCATTAATAAAGCTTGCCAAAAAATAAAAATAGAACATATCTTAATTGATGCAATGCCGCTTGAAATTAATATTCCTACCACATCGATTATTAAAGGTGATGCCAAAAGTATCACAATTGCAGCTTCCTCAGTAGTAGCTAAAGTCGTAAGAGATAAAATGCTCTATGAACTAGATAAAAAATATCCTATGTATGACTTTAAAAACAATAAAGGCTATCCCACAAAAAAACACCTTGAAGCAATTAATAAATATGGAATAATAAAAGAACATCGTAAAAGCTACGGCCCAGTAGCAGAATATTTAAAAAATAATAACAAAAATACTTGATTATTTACCTAAACGATAGTAAAATATTTATAGATTTATTTCTTGAATTATGAGTGACACATAATTTATAAAAAAGAAATCGTTAACTCGCGTTATTGAGTATGAAGAGCACTTATAAGTGAAATAAGGTGGTACCGCGGTAATTTAATCGTCCTTATATCGTTTTAAGTGTTTTATTTTTAAGGAGGTAATTATGGAAACAATAAAAAAACAAAAAGGAACATTGGATATCTATGGTATAGATGGTCAAAAATTTGTTCAAATAGAAAGTATCGCCCATGCTCTATGTGAAAAATATAACTACACATTCATTAAAACACCAACATTTGAAGCAAGTGAATTATTTCATAGAGGAGTAGGTGAAACATCGGATATAGTAACTAAAGAAACCTATGACTTTGTAGATCGTGGTAATAGAAACATAACCTTAAAACCAGAAGGTACAGCCTCAGTAGTAAGATGCTTTATCGAAAATAAAATGGATAATTTACCCGAACAACCAACCAAATTTTATTATATTACTCCAGTATTCCGATATGAAAGACCACAATCAGGTAGATTTAGAGAACATACACAATTTGGTATAGAAGTATTTGGTAGCAATTCGACATTAATTGATGCAGAAGTTATCAGCATTGCTTATAATTTTTACTCATTATTAGGCCTTAAAAACCTCAAAGTAAAAATTAACACCCTAGGGGATATAGAATCACGTATAAAATATAAAGAAGCCTTAATCGAATATTTTACCCCTTATAAAGATATACTTTGTGAAGATTGCCAAAAAAGGTTAATTAAAAATCCACTTAGAATCCTAGATTGTAAAATAGATTGTGATAAAGAAATTATGAAAAACGCCCCTAAAATAAGTGATTATTTAAATGAGGATAGTAAAAATCGTTTTAAAGAAGTTTTAGAAATATTAACATATTTAGAAATAGATTATGAAATAGACAACAATCTAGTAAGAGGTCTTGATTACTATGACCATACTGTCTTTGAAATCCAAGCAAATCTAGAAGGATTTGGTAAAATGACCACCCTTTGTGGCGGTGGAAGATATAACAGCCTAGTTAAAACACTAGGAGGCAACGACATCCCAGCAATGGGCTTTGGTATTGGAATAGAAAGATTACTATTAATACTAGATAAATTAGAACTTAATATTATAGATAATAATCGCCTTGATTTATACATCATCAATCTAGCAACAGATAAAAAAATACCACTACTACTAGCAAGTGACTTAAGAATGAGTGGATTCAAAGTAGAAACAGATTATCTAAATAGAAGCCTTAAAGGACAATTTAAATCAGTAAGCCGTTTAAATCCAAAATATTTTACTATCATCGGCGATGATGAAATAGAAAAAGGAAAAATAAAAATAAAAGATAACGACACCAAAGAAGAAGAAGAAATTGATATAGACAATCTTATCGACTATATGGAAGGAAGATAATATGAAAAAAAATAATAATACTGACTTTAATATAAATAATATAAATCAAACCGTCACCCTATATGGATGGGTAGCTAAAAAAAGAAACCTAGGTGGAGTCATTTTTATAGATTTAAGAGATCGCAGTGGACTAATTCAACTAGTAATAAAACCAGATAATAGTTACTATGAAATTGCACAGACATTAAAATGTGAATATGTTATCAAAGCAGAAGGAAAAATAATTAAAAGAGAAAATATAAATAAAAATCTAAAAACTGGAGAAATCGAAGTAGAAGTTGATACCTTAGAAATATTAAATACAGCATTAGATATTCCATTCCAACTAACCGATGACGTTACAGCCTTTGAAGATACCAGATTAAAATATCGTTATCTAGATATAAGAAGAGAGCAAATTAAAGATAAACTAATAACTCGTCATAAAATAACTATGGCAGTAAGAGAATATTTTGATAAATTAGGATTTATTGAAGTAGAAACTCCCGTTCTTTGCAAATCAACACCAGAAGGAGCAAGAGACTATCTAGTTCCATCAAGAGTAAATAAAGGTAAATTTTATGCCTTACCTCAATCACCACAAATATTTAAACAACTATTAATGGTAGGGGGAATAGAAAAGTATTTCCAAATTGCAAAATGTTTTAGAGATGAAGACCTTCGTGCCGATCGTCAACCTGAATTCACTCAAATAGATGTCGAAATGAGTTTTATCTCTGAAGAAGACATTATGGAAGTAGCAGAAAACATGATCAAATATGTATTTGAAAAAGTAAAAAATTATGAGGTCAAACTACCACTACCTAAAATGAAATATAACGATGCAATTTGCTATTATGGCACTGATAAACCAGATTTAAGATACGATATGAAAATCAATGATATTACCAATATATTTAAAAATACAAACTTTACCTTATTTCAAAATGCTATTAAAGAAAACAATATTATTAATGCCATCGTTGTTAAAAATAAAGCTGACAAGTATTCTAGAAAAGATTTAGATAAACTAACGGAATTTGTAAAAACATATAAAGCAAGCGGACTTGCATATTTAAAACAAGAATCATCTCTTACCGGTAGCATTGTTAAATCACTAGAAAAAGAAGAACTAGAAAATCTACAAAACCAACTATCACTTGAAGAAAATGATTTAGTTTTAATAACTTTTGGACCATACAATATCGTCAAAACATCATTAGGAGCTCTAAGATGCAAAATTGCTAAAGATAATAATCTTTATAATCCAAACGAATATAAAATGTTATGGGTAACTGATTTCCCATCATTTGAATATAGTGAAGAAGAAAATCGTTATGTAGCTTGTCACCACCCATTTACCGCTCCAAAAGATAGCGATATAGACAAATTATTAAACGATAAAGCAAATTGTTATTCTAAAGCTTATGACATCGTTATAAACGGATATGAAGCTGGTGGTGGCTCTATTAGAATCCATAATGAAGATATTCAAAACAAAATGTTTAAAGCCTTAGAATTAAGCGAAGAAGATATAAAAGAAAAATTTGGTTTCTTCGTAGATGCGTTAAAGTATGGTACTCCACCACACGGTGGTATCGCCTTCGGTTTAGATAGATTAGTAATGCTAATTACTAATACCGAAAATATCAGAGACGTTATTGCATTTCCTAAAACTGCATCAGCTTCTGATTTAATGAGCGAATGCCCTAACACCGTATCAGAAAAACAACTAGATGAACTATCAATAAAACTAAAATAATATTTTAAAAATAATTTAAATGTAAAGTTTTGTCTACATCATAGATAAAACTTTTTATTTATGTTATAATTATAATACCTGAGGGGATTAGATATCTTCATATAAAACCGACTAAAGATAAAATAAGGGAATCAAAAGTTTATTATGTGTTGAATACCTCTACATTGTATAGGGATCCTAATTAATAAATGGTGATGCCCACCTGTGAGCTACGCTGCGGGTTTTATCAAATTAGAGTCTACCCTTTGGGTATTTTTTTTATTTTACTTTTTTCAAATAATATATTATAATACATATACGGTGGTTGTATGCAATTTGATAGATTTAAAAAATTAGTTGGAGATAATATATTTAATAACATTCAAAACAAAACCGTTCTTATCGTAGGAATCGGCGGAGTAGGGGGATATGCCTTAGAAGCAATTGTAAGAAGTGGTATTAACAATATTATTATTGTCGATAAAGATATAATAGATATCACTAATTTAAATAGACAAATAATTACCACTATAAATAACATAGGTAGACCCAAAGTAACCATAGCTAAAGAAAGGGCATTAAGTATTAATCCTAACCTAAATATCATTACGCACAATATCTTCCTAACACAAGAAAATATAGATGAAATTATTACTGAAAATATAGACTATGTAATAGATGCCTGTGACACTATTGATACCAAAAAAGCTATCATAACAAAATGTCTCAAAAACAATATAAAATTTATATCATGTATGGGAAGTGCTAATAAATTTAGACCGGAATTATTAGAAATAACCACTCTAAATAAAACATCATACGATAAATTAGCCAAAAGGCTAAGAAAATGGGCTAAAGATAATAATATCAAAGATAATATCCCTGTTGTAACCTCCAAAGAAGAAGTTAAAAGTTCAGCATTCTTAGGAAGCACCAGTTTTGTCCCTGCTACAGCTGGGTTATTATGTGCAAGTTATATTATCAACGATATAATAAAGAAAGGAAATTAAAATGTACGAATATATATTAATAACCATTCATAACCCCAAAACAGATGATAACAAAATTATTGATATTGATGAACATTTATGCTATTTTAATAATTATAGCAGTGACTACATGCTAATGGATGAAGAAGAAATCGTCATTAAACCTTTCGATAATCCAATATTTGCAAACAAATATATTTATAAAATATATGAAAATGAAAATAGTATATATGATTATTTTCAAATCATTCTAAAACATAAAGTAGAAGACGTAAATATAATAAAATACATAATGGATAAAGAAAACGATTATATGATCGTAGATAAAGAAGAACAAATAATCAAAGACTTCAATAGTGAAGTACCTAAAGTAAAA
>JAEDMO010000014.1 GCA_016302935.1 Bacilli bacterium
TCTTCAGGGGGTTTTGGTTGAATTCACTCCTACACTTTAGTCAGTAAGAGTGGACATATATTATTATGTCATAATAATCATAATATACTTTCAAAGATTAAGCAATACATTTTGATTAACTTTACAAAAAATTATTATATAATGTAAACTAATTTAAATCCCTTACCTTCCACTCAAGTTCCAAAGCATCTATTTCATCACTAGACAAACGATTCAAATAATCACAAGCATCCTCTTTCGCCTGCACTAATATCTTATAATCTTTATGAATATCTGCTAACTTAAAATTCATCTCACCGCTTTGTCTAATACCGAATAAATCCCCTTCACCTCTATGTTCAAAATCATACTCAGAAATAACAAATCCATCATTAGTATTTTCCAAAAAATTTAACCGTTCACAAGCTACCTTAGTAACCAAAAGACAATAACTTTGAATATCGCTTCTACCAACTCTACCACGTAACTGATGTAGTGTCGAAAGCCCAAAATTATTAGCATCAAAAATCACCATCATCGTCGCATTTTTTACATCGACACCAACTTCAATAACCGTAGTCGAAATTAAAATATTAATAACATTATTATTAAATTCTTCCATCGTCTTATCCTTAGTTTTACTATCCAACTTTCCATGTACTACACCAATTTTATACTTTTTACCAAAAGCCTTCTCCATCTTTTTTAAAATAGAATCAACACTTTCCGTTAAAGCATCATCATCCCCCATTATCAAAGGAGCAATAACATATACTTGATGCCCAAGTTTAAGCTGATCATTCATCATCTCCAAAGCTTTAACAATTTCACTTTCCAAAACTACTTTAGTAATAACATCTTTTCTTCCAACCGGCTTAGTCTTAATAGAAGAAACATCTAAATCACCATAAATAGTAAGCGCGTATGTTCTTGGTATCGGTGTTGCGCTCATTGAAAGGACATCAGGAAATTCCCCCTTATTTTTAAAGACATTTCTCTGATTAACCCCAAATCGATGTTGTTCATCTGTTATTACCAATCCTAAATTATGATATTTTATATCCTCTTGAATCAAAGATTGTGTCCCAATAATTAAATCAATATCGCCATTTTCCAAATCATTAATTATTCTTCTTTTCTCTTGTGCCTTAACACTAGAAGTAAGCATCTCAATTCTAATATCAATTTCCTTAAAAATATTTAAAGCAGATTCCAAATGTTGCCTAGCCAATATTTCTGTTGGAACCATAATCGCCGTTTGATAGCCGGATAAAAAATTTATATAAGCTGAGATAAAAGCCACAATTGTCTTTCCACTTCCAACATCACCTTGTAACAATCTATTCATCCTAATATCACTAGACAAATCATCAAAAATACAAAATACAGCATCCCTTTGATCGCTAGTAAGATTAAAAGGTAACTTGAAAATAAAATCTTCTATTTTATTTCTATCAACATTACGCCTAATCGCTTTTTCATTAATTTTGTTTTTTTGTTTCAAATAATTTATTTTCAACATATAACTAAATAATTCTTCATATTTAATTCTCAACCTAGCTTTTTTTAATAGTTCCATATTATTAGGCCTATGAATTTGTAATATAGCATCTTTTTTATCAATAAAACCATATTTTAAAGATAAATAACTAGGCACCTCATCAAGAACAGTAAAACTACTATCCAAATAATTATCTATGATTTTAGCCAAACATTTTCTACTAAGTCCATAAGTTGTATAATAAATAGGTTCTATATATGGAACATCACTAAGTTTCCCAAAAGAAACAGAAGAAGCCACAATAGATCTTTTTACTCTATTATATTTTCCCATCACCGTAACAACGCTTCCAATTTTAATCTCATTAACTAAATAAGGTCTATTATAAGCTAAAATCGTAAATACATCCCTACCAGTATTAAGTCTAAAACTAACTAACTTTCTTTTTCCCTTTAAATAAACTAAATTAGCCCTAGATTCTACAACACCATCAATAACAACATCATCATTATCTTCTACACTAGAAAAATCTGTTCTTTTTACAACAACATATCTAAAAGGATAATAGCAAATCAAATCATATCCATTATAAATTCCTAATTTATTAAGTAATTTTAATGTTTTAGGCCCAACACCTTTTATTTCATCTAAATTCATTACTATCACCCATTCTAAGTATAACACATTTTAAATATTTTCTGTTAATAATTTGACAAAAGAAAAAAACACTAAAATCATCAATAAAGCATAACCGATTTTTAAAGTGTTTATAAATATATTTTAATAAATTATATATTATTTAATTTTTCCTTAATTATACTACTTACCATAGACATATCGCACTTACCTTTAAGTCTAGGAGTTACCTCCTTCATTATAAGTCCCATATCCTTTGCACTAGTTGGATTTAAAGTATTAAAAGCATCATCAATAATTTGAATTACTTCTTCACTAGACAATTGTTCTGGTAAATATTTATTTAAAACTTCTATTTCCTTTTCATTTTGAGAAACTAAATCCATTCTATTAGCCTTTGTAAATTCCAAAATAGCATCTTTTCTCAATTTTATTTGTTTAACAATAACGTCAACTACTTCTTCGTCAGTTAGGTCTCTTTTTTTATTAATTGCTTCTAATGAAACAGCGCCTTTAGCCATTCTAATTACCCCAAGACTAAAAGAATCTTTTTTCTTCATCGCTGATATCATATCTTCAGTAATCATTTCTAACAAAGCCATAAAGTCCTAACCATCCCTTCTTCTACTATTTTTTCTAGCATTTTTTATACCTTCACTAATTGCTTCTCTTCTTTGTACTCCAGGCTTTTTATAACCTTCTTGTCTTTTTCTAGCTTGGGCAAGGGTACCATCTTTGGCAGTTTTAATTTTAAATCTTTTAATTGCACCTTCTAAGTTTCCTCTAACTTCGATAATATTAGCCATCATTAATCCCTCCCTTCCGCTTTACAACTATAGATTATATCAGATAATATCTAAATATTCAAGAAAAAAAAGACACAAAACAAACAATTTTGTATCTTTTTTATCATCTTTATACATTATTTTAGGAATAAAACCTAGTAACTGTTCCAACAATAGTCCCCAAAGTATAAATAGCCTTTATAATAACCTCAATATATGGTATTGCTAAAAACAGCAATATTAAAGTAAAAGCACCATTTATAACTTTATTATATGCTTTATAAAAATCTCTTATTTTATTGGACAAAATTCATTTCCTCTTATTCTTCTAATAGAACTTCCTAAGGCTCTTCCCAAATCAAACACTAATTTAAATGCCTTGGTAGCATAATTAATAATTGCTCCACTTATTTTGCCACCACCATTTATTAAAACCAAATATTCACATTTCAACTCCTGCATATGTATCCTCCTTTTTAATTATTACATTTATTTGGATTAGTATATCCTGAAAATATTCCAATAATGAAAGTTACTCCAGCGACAATAGAAGCTATTACCCATCCAGCACCTCCACCATTTATTTCCGACATAGCGCTTAAACTTATTTCCTTCATATTTTCCTCCTTATATTATTTCTTTTACATATTCAATTATTTTTTTACTTTGATAAGGCAATTTAAAATGAACAATTAAATTATTAATCTGATATTTGCTAGGGATATCAATCAATATATCAACAATTTGATAATTAATACCAGATTCAACATACACTTCCTCATTCACTCTATATATTTGATAATGATAATCTTCCCCCCAAATGTTAATATAGTCACTATTAACAACAGCATCCACTTTCGAATACTCTATATAGCATCTAATATAATAAACCTGATTTTCTTCATTAATAACTGCCATTCCATTATAAAAAGTTTTATAATTAAAAACATGACAAATAACCAATATCATTATCAAAAAACTAAGTAATACAAAAGTAAAATGACAATACTTATTTAAATTGAATTTGCTTATTATAAATTCATTATAATATAAATCGTTCATTACTAAATTACCCCCTCGTTAAACAATCATCTACCATCCCATCTTTTAATTTAAAAACCTTATCATATAAATCCATGTTATTAAACCTATGAGACACTACAATGATCATTTTATCTTTAAAAATAGAAAAAATCCTTTTTAAAACTCTTCGTTCTAAGTCAATATCCATCTGACTTAAACCTTCATCAATTAAGATGATATTACCTTTTTTAAATAAAGCTCTAGCTAAAATTATTCTTTGTCTTTCGCCCCCTGAAATATTAGCACCATTTTCTTCCAACAAAAAATCATATCCTAGTAAATTATCCTTAATAATATTATCAACTTCTAAATAGCAACACATATCAAGAAAATCCTTATAATCTATATCTCTATTTAACAAAATATTGTCTTTAATACTACCAGTATATAAAGTCTCATTTTGTGACACATAGATAATATCATCTCTAATATCACTTATACTAAAATCATTAATATCAATTCCATTAACTAAAACCATACCACGTGAAACATCATAATACTTATACAAAATTTTTAGCAGTGTTGACTTACCAGAACCGCTATTTCCAAGAAGTAAAATTTTCTCTTTAGCTTTAAATTCTATCTTAATACTTTTAAGTATTTGATCTTTTCCATTAAAGCTAAAATCCAAATTATTAAATGAAATATCCCCCTCTACTCTTAAACCATTTTTACTTTCTAAATCGTCTAACTTAACTTCATATAAACCATTAGCCCTTTTAAATACCCCCCTAACATACACATAATCATCGGCTAAATCAATAAAGTTTTGCAATGGATTTAAAAAATATCCCAAAATGGTATTAAAAGTAAGAAGACTTCCAACCGTAAAATTACCATTCATTATATCTACACAGCCAACATAATTGATTAATAAAACTCCAACATAAAAAATCAAATCTTTTAAAAACAAAACCCCATTAGAAATTATATTATAATCAAAAATAGTAGCCTGTGCCTTAGTATAATAAGATTCAAGTCTATCATTAACCATTTTCTCGCATCTAAGCCCTTTAATAGTCTCTAATCCAGAAATACTTTCAACTAAATAAGAATTAACCTTTGCCACTTCCGCTTGGCTTTCATAAATCTTTGTTTTTATAAAACGTGGATAAATAAATATTATAATCATATACAAAATTGCAATGAAAAAACTAATCACAAACATCTTACTATTAATAAAATAAAGACAAACTAAACTAAATAATAATAAAACTATATCCAGAAATACTGTGGTTAATAACTGACTTATTATTTGTTTAATATAAGACAAATCATTTACTCTAGATATAATCTCACCAGTTGTCTTATTTTTATAATAATTATAAGGAAGTAATAAGATTCTTTTAAATGAATTTAAAAACAAAGATATATCCACCTTCATATTAAAATAAGAAAGCATTTGATTTCTAAACAAATTAGTTAAAGACCTAAATAATATTACTATAAAAAATATAAGTGAAATAACAATAAGTAAATACTTATCTTGATTGAGTACTTTATCTATCATTACCTTTAAATAAACAGAATAACCAATTGTTAGAAAGCAAAACATCAAAGTTAAAAGAAGACAGTTAACAATAATTTTTTTATTATTTAATATTAAACCATATAAAAGTTTATTTATATATTTTTCATCTTTATAATTTGGTAAAATTTTAACCTTCTCAAACATCATTATATAACCAGTCCAAATATTTAAAAATTTCTCCCTACTCATATATAAACTTCCTAAAGCTGGATCCATAATTAATAATTTATCTTTAGAAATTTTATAAACAACCACAAAATGAGTATAACCATTTCTAATTACTTGACTAATAAAAGGACAACTATAAACACTAATATTATTAAAATCATCGACATAATAAGCCTTAGAAGCCATTCCAATCTTAGAAGCAGCTTCACTTAAATTATAAAACGTTGTCCCATTTTTAGTAGTTTTTGTCATTTCCATCAATTTATTTAAAGAAATATTACCATTATAATATCTAATTATTGATAAAAGACAACAAACACCACAATCTTTATTACCTTCTTGCAACACTATTAATTTCTTTTTCATCTTATCACCTCCTTATCTACATTATTATAAAAAAATATTCCAATTACTTCTTTTTAACGAAAAATTAGTTATTTTTTTGTTTACAATAAAAAAACATTAGATTTTTCTAACGTTCTTTCTTTATTTGCAAATAAAAAATCTATGAAGAATAAATTTCTAAAAATTTATTTTCCATAGATTAATAAACAAAGATTTATTTAATATCCTTAATTTCTATAACATCTGCATCTAACACATACTTAACTTCTATACTACTACCAACTTTTAAAAAAGGTAAAATATCACTATTTACTTTAATTGATGCTCTATATTTTTGACCATTATCTCCTATTAAATAATAATAAGTATTACCATCAATTATAACATTACTAATTTCTCTAATAGAAATTTTTTTAGAAAGTAATGTATTAGTATCTAAATTCAAATTAACATTACTTAAATAGTTTGAAGAAGCTGCTTCTATTCCTAAAGATGAATCACTAACAACAACCTTTTGATAATCACCAACATCAACAAAAGCATACATCTTTACTAATCCTGCTGCATCTTTCAAAGACATCAAATAAGTAGGTCTACCGTTTAAATTAATTAAAAGTGGAAAAGATGCCTCATACTTCATTTGTTGTACTTGACCTTCAGCAGAAGCCATCGCACTATATTCTTCTGCTCCAGGAACTTGATAAAATCTTGTTTCCTTAGTTCTTAAATTAGTCATAATAAACCCAATATTAGATTCATCTGCTAACACTGAAGTAATTCCCGTATACAAGTAAACATCATCATTCATTACCGTATAATTATACCCTTCGGTAGTTTGAACAACACCATTTTGAGTAAATAAAGAATTAATAAATCCATTTTTATATAATCCCCAATTATCTACTTGTTCAATGATAAGTTCTGCTGAATAAACTTGATCTACCCAAGTAGGAATACTGCCTACATCATATTTTTGACTACTACCATCAATAGCGTTAACTAAAATTACCCCTGTAATTTCTTTCTTAATTCCAACACCACTATATCTAACTGTTGGAACAACCCAATAAGGATTTCCATCATTATCTATCTCAAATTTTTCATCATCAAAAATAACTGTTGGATATTTAAATCTCAAATGACGATCCAAATTATCAAAGAAATACGCACTAGGCATATATTGCATTCCTTTATCTAATTTAACTAAATCTGCATCCCCTGTAACCGAATTAACTGTAATATAGCCTTTAACTCCATTTTTACGATTATTAAGATACTTAATAAAACCATTGTATTCTAACGGAGTTACCCTTACAATATCCGCATTATAATTAATTTGTGTATATAAATCAGAAACATAAAATTGACTAACTAACTCAGGCATCTGACCCATAACCCTATCACCAAGTTTACGACTAGAATCCTTATCTAAAAGTGGTAAAGATTGATAATTAACCAAAGCAATATCATCATTAAATTCATGCGTTTGATCAATAACAATTCTCCTAGACCAACTCTTCGCATTAAATACTGGTGATAATATAAAATTAACAACCATAATAAGTACAAAAACCCCAAAAACGCTACCGATCATCACTAAAACATTACGTGGTAGTGTTTTAACGTTTTTAATGATATTTCTAGTATCAAAAAGTTTAATCCAAGAAGAAAAAAAGTAAACTAAAAATATACAAAACAAATATCCATAAAAACCAGGATTAGTTAAATTAATCGCAGGTAAAGTTAAATAGAACAAAATAAAAGCAACTACCAAAGTAATACCAATTCTAAAAATCATAATTTTCTTATTCATAAGTAAATTCCTCCTAATGACATTATACATCAAATCCTATTATTTTTCAAACAATTTAATTATTTCCTATTTCTAACAATATAATCATCATATTTAATTTTATATTCCTTTAAAGTCCTCTTTAACACCTTATTAGAAATCAAATCATCTTTAGAAATTCCTAAAACATCTATACTATCAAAAGTACCTACTAAAGTATACTGATTCATAAAATTATCAAATCTCTTTAAAATATCCTTTTTATCATCAACATATCTATCATATATATTAATTCCAATTAATCTCCCATATCCATATATTAATGCATCTCTTACATTAATAGGATTATCATCAAGTTGTATATTACTATTATACTTCCTATTTAATTCATCCACTAATTTCTTTTTAGTAAAAAAATCGATAGTTAAATTATAATCATCTAAAATGAAAATATTACCTAAACTTTGAACTAAAACATTTTGAAAAAAGAAGTAATAAATATCATAAAGAAAATCAAATTCTAATATTTTACCATCATTTACAAGTATTCTCCTATCATTAACATAGCGCAAAAACAAATATTCAAAAAAACAAGAAGAAACCTCATAAAATAAAGTAGAAAAACTTTTATTGTTTTTATTATTAACAACACTTGCTTCATAAGCATGTCCTACTTCATGTACTAAAGAAATAAGACTATAAAAATTATAAGTAGAAGAAGAACAACAAACATAAGACTTATTTAAACAATTTAACCAGGTTGTCTCTGCCATATTAGAATAATCACCAACATAACCCATTTCAATTTGCTTATTATCAACTAAACTTTTAAAAAATTTATAATATTTATCTCCCATACTATCAAAAAAATCAAAAAGAATATTCATAGCATCTTTCTTATTAAGTCTTCTAAAATTACCATAAACATTAGATAAATCGCTAAATTTATTATCGCAATAAGCTTGTAAAACACTCCTAGAACTATTAAAACAAAAATTTAAATCATAAGTATAATTAGTAAAAAATTGCTTCATTTTTTTATAATAATATTCTTGCATAACATCATCAAATAAAACATCATCTTCCCAACGTAAATAATCATCATTTCCCCAAATACCAAAATATAAATATTGAAAGCCAAATAAATCATTTCCTATATTCTTAAGTGCCGATTTAGATTTAGCCTTACTATAAATATGTTCTAACCTCTTAGCATCATGTTCAATAATATCTAAATCAATTTTCATAAAATCATCCTTAACTAATACCATTTTAACATAAGCACAGCACTTTAAACCAACCATTGACAAAAAAGAAATATTACTTGACATAATATTTCTAACGAAACCATCTACTTATATAAACAAATTTGCATATTCATCCTTAAAATTATTCATTCTTATTTTCATCTAACATATTTTTAATAGAATTAATTATTGCATACCTACCATATTCATAAGTAAGTGAACCTTGTTGATAAGCAATATAAGGACTTCTAAGCGGTCCATCACACGAAAGTTCAATAGAAGATCCTTGAGTAAATGAACCACTTGCCATAATAACATCATCATCATATCCAGGCATATAAGATGGTATACATAATGAATTAGAATCTATTGGTGAATTTTTTTGAATTCCTTGACAATATTTAATCATCATATCCCTATCATTAAAAATAATATTTTGAACAATATCTGCTCTTTCATCATTATATTTAGGTTCAACATCATAGCCTAATTTTTCTAGCAAATAACTAGTAAATACTGCTGTTTTCAAACTATTTCTAACTACCGATGGAGCCAAAAATAATCCTTGTAAAAACATCTTATTAGCCCCCATTGTAGGACCTACTTCCTTACCGCATCCTGGCACTGTAAGTCTTTCACTAACTAGATTAATTAATTTACTATTACCACATACATACGCCCCATTAGAAGCTATTCCTCCACCTAAATTTTTAATTAAAGAACCAACAATAATATCCGCGCCTACTTCTAAAGGAGTAACTGTTCCAACCATCTCACAATAACAATTATCTACCATAATAATGCTATCAGAAGAAACCTCTTTAATTAAATTAACTACCCTTTTAACCTTATCAATACTAATACTTCTTCTAGTAGAATATCCTTTACTTCTTTGAATTGCCACTACTTTAACTTTATTATTTTTCAAATAATCTCTTATCTTATCATAATCAAAATCATTATCTAGTAAATCGATCTCATTATATTTAATATTATAACTTTTTAAAGAACTAGCATTTTCTTTAATACCAATTACTTCGTGTAATGTATCATATGGAGTCCCTGTTATATATAAAAGTTCATCATCACTTCTAAGAAGACCAAATAAAGTTACACATAAAGCATGAGTGCCAGAAATAAATTGATTCCTTACTATTGCATCTTCACCACCTAAAACATCTGCAAATACCTTCTCAACAACATCTCTACCTATATCATTATAACCGTATCCCGTTGTACTATTAAAATGAACTTCACTAACCTCATTTTTAATAAAACTATCTATTACCCTTTTACTATTAATATAACAATCTCTATCCAATTTATCAAATACGCCCTTTAAATCAGTATCCGCGTTTTTTACCAAATCATCTAATTTCATAAACTAATCCATCCTCACTATACTTCCACTTAAACATTCCTTATCATTAACCATATCTAATATTTTAAGTGCTACTTCCTCTTTTTTAATCAATTTTTCTTGACCAATTCTTTTAAGCTCACTATTCAAAAAAGTCCTATCCATAGAATTTACACTATCGGTATCGACATAATTTAAAGCAAGGCCTAAAATTCTAACTTCCAAAACCAAAGCCAAATTCATAGTCATATTAATAAGACCTGCTTTAGAAGCACAATAATCAATACTATAAGGATTAAAAGTATCAATACCATCAGTAGATGCAATATTAATAATTGTATCCAAAACTATATTAGCAAATTTCTGAATAACTAAAAAAGGTCCAACCAAATTAACTTCCAAAACTTGCATAAACTCGCTCTTATCTTTATCTAAATAATAATTATCCATACATAAACAAGCACTATTAATTAAAACATCAATATTGCCATATTTATCTAAAACGGCATTATAAAAATCATTAATATCTTCTTGCTTAGTAATGTCACACTTATAAATCATAACATCAACATTATATTTACTAATTAATTCTCTTTCTATCTCATTAGCGCGTTCTAAATTATTAAAATAACTAATTATAACATCATAATTATTCTTAGCAAATGCTATCGCAATCTCATGACCAATATCCGATGTTCCACCAATAATTAAAACTCTTTTATTCATAGAACCCTCCCTTTTTCATAGCAATATTATAACACGTATAATGAGAAATAACCATTAATTTAATATATATTAATGGTTATTAAAAACAAATATTTTATTTTCTAAGATAATTATTATAATTATAATCATCAAATCTATCATTAATCATCATATCTTTATCTATATATTGCCTAGAATGATCACCATATAAAAATTTAGTAGGAACTAAAAATAAATAAGGCATCGTAAAGATTGCCAAAAACAAAGCTATCTTTCTTTTACTTTTTTCTTCTATATCTATTTTTTTAAAACAATACTTATAATTAAAATAATAGATAAAAAATCCTGATATCAAAATAGCTACAATAATTATTATAACTGCATAAATATTATTATAAGGATTCCAATACAAATCACTGAATAAATCACCTAAAGGAGCAAAATCTAATAACATTAAAAATAATGCACCTATAAAGTCAGCTAAAAAGCCAAATAACCAAATTTTTAAAATTGTCTTACCATAAATTTTCTTTAAAGGCATTTTCATTAATTTAAGGATAATTAAAAGAACTAAAGAATCAATTAAAAAATTAATAGGTAAAACAAATAACCATCCTAAAGGAATAATTATAAAAAACCAAATAGGAAATACAACATTATAAATTTTATTATTATTCATATAATCACCATCTAGATTGTATAATAAAAAACAAAAAAAGTCTACCAAATGATAGACTTTCAAAAATTACTTATTAATTGTCAATTTATCCTTATCAACATCTACTATTAACTTATCACCTACTTTAATAGTATTGTCAATAAGTCCCTTAGCCAAAATAGTTTCCAAATTTTTAACAATAAACCTTTTAAGTGGTCTTGCTCCATAATTATGATCAAATCCAGAATCTACAATAAAGTTCTTCGCTTTATCTGTTAAAGACAAATTGATATTTTTATCCTTAAGTCTCTTATTCAAATCTGAAATTAATTTATCTAATATTTGATACATTGTATCCTTATTTAAGGAATTAAAAATAATAATCTCATCAACCCTATTTAAAAATTCCGGTCTAAAGTTTTCCTTTAACTTGCTCATTACTAAATCGTGATTGTTATTATCTTCTAAAATATATTCACTACCAATATTAGAAGTCATAATAATAATTGTATTCTTAAAGTCGACAGTTCTTCCATGACTATCGGTAATTCTACCATCATCCAATATTTGTAACAAAATATTAAATATATCTCTATGAGCCTTCTCAATTTCATCAAATAAAACTATACTATAAGGATTTCTTCTAACAGCCTCGGTAAGTTGACCAGCATCATCATAACCGACATACCCAGGAGGTGAGCCAATCAACCTTGCAACTGAATGTGGTTCCATATATTCGCTCATATCAATCCTAATCATATGTTTTTCATCATCAAATAACTCATATGCTAAAGTTCTAGCCACCTCTGTTTTACCAACACCGGTAGGTCCTAAGAAGATAAAAGATCCAATTGGCCTATTTTCATCCTTAATACCACTTCTTGCTCTAATTATTGCCTCACTGACAAGTTTTATTGCTTCATCTTGTCCCATTACCCTTTTTTTCATATTATCTTCCAGATGTAACATTTTTTCTTTTTCACCACTAGCTAATTTACTAATAGGAATATTAGTCCATTTAGAAATAACCTCATAAACAGATTCTTCTGTCACAACATCAGACAAAATTTTATTTTCATCTTTTTCTTGCAAAGCCTTAAGTTCACTTTCTAATTTAGGAATAACACCATGTTTTAATCTAGCCAAACTTTCTAAATCGTACTTAGAAGATGCAATCTCCAAATCAAAATTAGCCTTATCTAATTCCTTTTTCTTATTATTAATAAGTTCATTAATATTCTTCTCTTCTTCCCAAGCCTTACGCAAAGTCTTTTCTTCTTCCTTAAGCTTAGAAAGTTCTATATCAATATCTTCACATCGCTTCTTAGAAATATCATCCTTATCTTTTTTTATAGCTTCCTTTTCTATTTCTAACATCATAATTTTTCTAGTTAAAGTATCAACTTCTTCTGGAACAGAATCTATTTGTACCTTAATAGTAGCACAAGCTTCATCGATCAAATCAATTGCTTTATCTGGTAAAAATCTATCTGTAATATACCTATTAGCAGCATTAGCAGCAGCAATTAAAGCCCTATCCGTAATATTCACTCCATGATGTGTCTCAAATCTACTTTTTAATCCTCTAAGTATCGTAATTGTATCCAAAACCGTTGGTTCGCTAACAATTACCTTTTGAAACCTTCTTTCCAAAGCTCCATCTGTTTCTATATACTTACGATATTCATTCAAAGTAGTAGCACCTATACATTTAATTTCACCACGAGCTAACATTGGTTTTAACATATTAGAAGCATCCAACGCCCCATCGACTCTACCTGCTCCGATAATCATATGTATCTCATCAATAAACATAATAATTTCGCCTTCAGATTTTTTTATCTCATTTAAAACATTCTTAAGTCTCTCTTCGAATTCCCCTCTATACTTAGCTCCTGCAATCAAACTTGCCATATCAAGTTCCCAAATCCTTTTATTTTTTAAAGAATCTGGTACATCACCTTTTACAATACGAGAAGCAAGGCCTTCTACAATAGCAGTTTTACCAACACCAGGTTCCCCAATTAATACTGGATTATTCTTAGTTTTTCTAGATAATATTCTAGTGATGCTCCTAATTTCTTCATCTCTGCCAATTACTGGATCTAATTTCCCATCCTTAGCAAAAGAAGTAACATCTCTACCATATTTTTCTAAAACATTAATATTTTCTTCTTCTTGATTATACATAAATATCCCTCCTTTTTAATATTTACCACAATTAACATTATATACCTATTTTTAGCACTTGTCAACAAAGAGTGCTAATATTTATTAAAAAAAAGAAAACCATTACTTAGTTTTCCCTTTATTTTGCCTATTTACTATATCAAGTTCATAAATAGAATCACAAATTTTATAATAATAAAACTTATTTATAAGTGAATAATCATCACTTTCCACAGCAGATTGCATTGCTTTCAAATATTCATCTCGCTCACTGCTTATAATATAAACAGGTGGTAACCCTACTTCTTTAAAAAGTAAATTAACTAAAGCCCTACAACATCTACCATTTCCATCACTAAAAGGATGAATTTTAATTAATTTACATTTTAAATATATACATTTATTAATATACTGAATAAGTAAATCAGGACTTTGTGCTTCATTAATTAAATTAGCCAAATCTAATATTTCAGAATACGCATCACCAAGTTTTAAGACTTCTCTTGAAATATCATTAAATTCAGTTGTTTTAACATCGGTATTTGTAATAAAAGCACTAGTGTTTCTCCATTTTCCTCCATAATTTGAATTAGGCATACGTGAATATAGTATATTATGAATTAATAATATTACATAAATACTTTTAATACTACTAAACTTACCACTTTCAATACCATCATAAACTAAAGCAAGACCTTCTCTTTCTAACGGTTCATGAACCAGCTCTACTTCGTTTTCATTATATACCGTTTTCTTTTTAAATGCATCAATTATTTTTCTAAAATCTAAATGATTATTATCTAAATAATATAGTTTAATTAAATTTTGTGGAATAAAATCATCCTTTGAATAAAGTTTTCCCCCTTTTTTTCTATTACTATACTCTATGAAAAAATCTTCTATTCTCATATCAGAACTAGCTAAAATATCTAAAATTTCCATAATTCACCTACTATTTATTAATAAATGTAACTATGTTGTCAGAACCTTCTATATAATTTACATTTTTACCATTTTCTATCACTATTAAAGTAACTCCATTTATCTTTAATTCTTCCTTTTTTTGTGCTTTAACATTACTAGTATCACTCATAAAATTACTATTAAAACCAGATTTAATATCTACTCTATATACTCTACTTTCACTAAGTTTACTAGTTATAGCACTCTCAACATTGTTATTTTTATCACTAAAATCATAAAAATATACATAATATTTATCTTCTTTTTGTCTAAAAGTTTCACTTGCTAACAAATAATCAGCATTCATCGTAACTTCACTACTATTATTTTTATTACCACCAAAAGATATTTCCTTAGTAACAAAAATTCCAACTAAAAGATATACAATCACTAAAACTACCAAAATAATTCCTAGCACTTTTAATAATTTATATACTTCATTCATTGGATTATCATCATTTATAATTACAGCATCTCTTACTTTTTTTCCATTTCTTTTATTTTCTTTTCTCTTTAATTCTCTTCCCATTATAATCACCTTTTACTCATTATAACAAAAAAAATATTTTTAGTAAATATTCTTTACAGCAAATAACTATTATAAAAATTAAAAAAACAGAAATTAATCTGTTTTAATCTACTTACCTACTGGTAATACTCCAATAGAACCAGCTACTTCAAAAATTTCTTGCATACTCATTACATCACTAATTACATAATACTCTATTCCATTACTAACCCAAGTAACTGAATTATCATTGATACAAGCAATAGTATCACCAAGAAGCACCGGATCTCCATAGGTTGGAACAATCGTATGCTCTTCTTCTTTTTTTGCTGTCTCTTCAACTAACATGAATGGACTATCACCATCGAAGGTTAAAATTAACCTTTCACCACTATCCGTACTCATCTTTTCCTTACCAGAAAGATAAGTATTAACTGGCAAATACATTGGATAAATAACTTCTTCTATTTTATCGACTTCTTTAAGTTCTTCAGTAGTTATACCACTTTCTAAATTATCCGATAGTTCAAAATAATCATCTTTAAATGAGGCATCCAAATCAATACTATCAAATTGCATCTTCATCCATACATTGCCACTTTCATCCATAATTTTTGCTTCTTTAACATTTAATTTTTTATCTAATATAACCATTTGTTTAACCAATTTTTTATTATTAGGATAATCTACTTTATGAGTAAAAACATAATTGCCATCTTTTTCCTCAAAAGTTCTAGTCTCATCTTTTTGAACATCTTCTACAATTGACTTCAACAAATAAATCTGCGAATTATTATATGGCCATTCACTTTGAAATTTAAAGCTCTTATTTAAAGACGGTGTAACGACATAAACACCACTAGCATTTCTCAAAATTATTTGCTCATGATCATTTAACAAATTTTTCAAATTAACTTTATAATAATCACCTTCTTTATAAGAAACAGCCACATCATAAGTATAAGTATCTTCATTATTAATTATTTCCATAGTACCTTCAACATAGTAAGCCTTACTCTTATTTACCTTTTTTGCAAAATCTTTAACTATATCATCTTCACTATATTTACCACATCCTGTAAAAATTAAACAAACAAAAATTAATAAGAACAAAAATCTTTTTTTCATATCTTGCTCATACTTCCTTTCTGATAAATTATATGGATTAAATTTCTTATTATGATGAATATTTTTCAAATTTTTGTTAAACATAAATAGTAGAAATATGAAAAAGGAGGTATTTATGGGAAATCTACTTAAAGTGGCTCTCGTTTTAGTAATTATTGGAGCAATAAATTGGGGACTTGTTGGTATGTTTGATTTCAACTTAGTAGAAACCTTATTTAAAGAAGGTTCGCTAATTACTAGAATAATATATGTGATAATCTTAGCTAGTGGAATATTCTGTATAGCTCTACTTCCAAGAGACTTCGATTTAGATAGAAAAAGAAGATAACAAGCATCAACTTGCATCTTCTTTTATTTATAATATTACTTATTAATAATTCTAACTTTTACTTTAGTTGTCTTAGGAGTATATGAAGCTTTAACCTCAGTACCAGAGACCATAACCTCAACCTCATGTTCACCAACTGAAAGTCCTGCTAAATCAATAGTCGCCTTTATTGAACTAGAATCAGTAATTGTGCTTAGTACAGACTTAGTACCTTTTACTATTACTGTAGTTTTATTTGAAGCATTATCAAGAGCAACAACTTTATAATTAGAATCCAAATTAACAAATTCAATCATAACATCGCTTATTTCCTTAGTTTCTTCTTCATCCAAACTAACATTAACAGTAGTAGAAATTTCAGAAATATATCTAATACCAGATGGTTTTTCCAAAATAACACTAAATGTTTTAGCACTATTCAAATCAGTTACATCGACCTTTACAGGTATAAATTGAATATTATCAATTGTTGCTTGATCACCATAAACAGTTACCTTTGTAACAGATGAAGTTATTGAACTTATAGCCTTACCAAAGACAACATTACCAACCGGAATAATCTTAAGTGGTACTTCTTTATTAGGTGATACAATACTAACAGTAGCAGTTATTTTATTTGGAACCATCTCAACATCCACCAATTGTCCTTTATTATCATAAGCAACCAAAGAAACATCATTAATCGTGCTTATTCCAACCTCTGGATCATTTAGATTACCAACATCTACTAACGCCTTAACCGTAGCTACTTTTTCCAAAATATGTTCCGCACCTTTAATAATAATTTCTTTATTATCAATTTCTACGCTTTGTACCGATAATTTAGTATCCAACTTATCTTGATTAATAACATCCACACTTACAAGTCGTGATTCTGATAATTTAGGATATATCGTTATATTAGCAGTAGAAGGCGCAAGTTCATACCTAATTCTAGAAACATCATTTTTATATTTTAAATTAACAGTATGAGTTCCTACTCCTAGTCCAGCCAAATCAACCGTAACATTTTTAGTAGACAGCTGTTTTGCCAAATATAAATCAGCCTGTTTTCCAATCAAGATTACATCGACCTGTTCAGGTAATCCCTCAACCACATATGCTTCCTTATTATATTCTGCAACAACCTTTTGTCCTTCTAAAACCTCAGCTGAAGACTCAACCAACACCAAAGATTGATTATCGACTAAGAAAAACAAAAGTAAAGCAAGTAATAAAGACAAAAACACCAAAGTATTTTTCCTAGTTAACCATCTTTCAAAAGACTTACTATTTTTACCAGTCTTCTCACCGATCATTAAAACAAACTTAGTGATAGGTACAATTAACTTTTTATCAATCTTTCTAATTATCAAACGAAAGAAAGCTTTAATTTTACGATATAAATTTTTAATTGCCTTCATTTATATCACCAACTTCCTCATCAGCATCAAATTCATCATCAAGCAATATTTCTCTTTTTGGAGATAACTCTTCTATTAATATCATTCTAGCATCATCAGAAGACAAATTATAGTTTAACTCTCCGTTTGTAGCTATTGATACTCTACCAGTTTCTTCCGATACTACAAGAGCAATTGCATCAGTCTCTTCACTAATTCCAACAGCCGCTCTATGACGAGTACCAAGTCTTTTATTAATCTTATTACTAATAGAAACAGGGAAAACTGCTCCCGCACTAGTAATTTTATCACCTTGAATAATTACCCCACCATCATGAAGTGGATTTCTTGGAAAAAATATTGATATTATTAATTCTGAAGAAATATCTGCATATATCTTTTTACTTCTTTCAATATATTCATTCAAAGAAATATCCCTTTCAATAACAATTAATGCTCCAATTCTAGCTTTTCTCAAATAATCAACCGCATTCATAATCTCATAAACTAATTTTTCACGTTCATCCAAGCTTAAAACTTTATGTCTTCCTAATAACTGACTTCTTCCTAAATGTTCAAGTATTGCACGAATTTCTGGTTGAAAGATAATAATTAAAGCCAATGGACCCCACATCATTACATATTCAAGAAGTAATCCAATCGTAGTCAAATTAAGAAAATCACTAACAATTTTTATTATAAAAAGAAAAAGTATCCCCTTAAATAAAAGAACCATTTTAACATTATTTCTTAAATTTTTAAGCAAATAATAAAATACCAACCATACTAAAGATATATCAATAATCTTTTGAAATATAACTAGTACACTATTAATGGTCATATAACCACTCCATTCTTGTAACATTATATCATAAATATTCAAAAAAATAAATCTAAACAACCTAATTAATTAAGATTTACATTTTTTAAAAAATTAACACTAATAATTATTAATTCTCATATATGTTGTAATAGCATCTATAGTATCATATATAACATTCTTCCTACTGGCAGTTGCTATCGCATCCATAAGTACAGAAATAACCTTATCAAGCTTAACATATTCAAGTTTAAAATCCCCATCAACTTCTTCTTTAGTTAAACATATCTTATCATAACAAGGTACCAAATTACTTCTAAATATATAGTAATTAGCTATAGATAAAGTATTAACCCCAACGCTTGGATAATCCTTATTAATATATTTTATAGTTAAAAAAGGAACAACCCCATCAAACTTAATATCAACTCCTACCTCTTCTAAAATTTCTCTTTGCAAACACAAAATATCATCCTCATCCTCTTCAACATGCCCCCCAACCAGAAAATAATTATTATTAGAATGGCACATCAATACACAATCATCATCATTAATTAAAATAACCTTAGCCCTTCTAACTATTCTATTAACATCATTAAAATCAATATTATCATAATTATAAATAATCTCTTTCATATAACATCACCATCATATAACTCTATTTCTATTCCTAAAACCCCATATTTTTCTTGTTGTTTTTTAGAATAATATTTTTCCATATCACAAGAATTTGCTACCTCACCCTCACTATATCCCAAAGCAATTTTATCAAAACATTTATATAAATCATCAAAATTATTATATTTATACAAATTAATAACTTTAACCATCACCTTATTCTCATTTTCTCTATTAGTAAATTCAATAATATCATTTACTTTAATTAATCTCCTTTTTTCATCATTAAGTCTAAGTTCGATTGTCTTACTTCCATTCTTAATAAGATTAAAAGGTCTATCATTCAACTTCATCTTATGCATTTTTACTCACCATCATAATTCCAAAGACCCAATTTTCCTTTGATAAATATTGGATTATCATATTTTTTAACATTAACTAATTCCCATGCATAAGTAATATCATGATTATTTTTCCCATATACAACCGGATTAATTTTTATAAGTTCATTACTAAAATCTTCATCTACCAATATACAATTGACTAATTCAGCTTCTCCTATAATTGCCCCTTTACTATAAGCAAGATTATAATCCTTAAATTTTTCTAACATATCATATTCTAAACTCATTCCCGCATGAATTAATATTTTACCGCGATAATTAGTTTTCCAACTTCTAAATTCATAATGTTTATATTCTTCTATAATAAGTGTCGCCCAAGGTTCCTTAATAGTTAATACCTTCATATCAAATACCTCCATTGTATATATTATAGCATATTAAAAAAAAATATTTTAACAAAGAAAAAAAGTAAATAGTTCTATAAACCATTTACTTTAAAACAAATAATTATCTAAATTGACAGCAAGAACCGCATTGTTGTTGACTAACAACATTTTCTTCAGAACAAGTATATCTTGGTTGATAAGTATGTCTATATATGTGATGATTAATTATCCTCGTGTTAATTGGGCAAACATGTCCTTGCCCTTTTTTGTAATACTATTTTTTAATATATTTACACCTTGGATAATTGGAACATCCAATAAATTTTCCATATTTACCTTTTCGTTCAACTAATTCATCACCACATTTTGGACATATCATATTATTTTCTAATTCTTTATCCTTATTAATTTTAATACGAATATCCTTCACATGTTGTTTTCTTAATGACTTATCTTCAATATTATTGGATATAATTATATTTGATAACTCTTTTATATCCTTATCAACAAGTAATTCTTTAAATTTTGAAATCTCATTTTTTAAATCATCGACCTGTGTAACTATACTATTACTTTTAACATCAATCTTTGCTTGGTTAGAAAAACATATGATAGATATAAAATACTTATCATCCAACTTAAGTAAATTTGATAAAGATTTTATATGCCCATAATTTTGATGAATAGGATTTACAAAATAATTTTTTGTTTTTCCTAAATATTGACACCATTTATTATCAAATTCTTTTCCTTTAATCAAACCATAATAGTTTTTCATTTCTATTACAAAAATTCCAAATTGAGACAAAACTAAATGATCAATTTGATGAGTTCCTTTATCATCTTTTATCATAATATCATTTAAAGCAATATATTTGTCTTTAGGTAATTTTCCTAATTCTAACTTTACCCAAAATTCCCCCATAAATCCTCTAAACTTTGGATAATATATTTTCAATAATACACATAGAGTTATTAATATGAATGTTTCTAATAATAATTTTGGATTGTTCGAATATATATTTATAATTTCTTCAATAAAGCTTTTGATAATTTCCATAATACACCTCTAAG
>JAEDMO010000060.1 GCA_016302935.1 Bacilli bacterium
AAGATAGATAATAAAAAAAGAATTTTGGATTCCCAAATTAAAATTTTACTTTCCATAATTCTTTTTTACTTATTTTTTAAATTTATTTTAATAATAATTTTTCAATATAATAATTAATATATTAAAATAAAAAAATAGTAGCTATTAGATTAAATCCCTACCATTTTTATAAATAAGATTTATATCAAGCCACTATTTTTATATAGAACAATCATTAATTATCTTTTAATTTCTTCAATAACATAAGCCTCAATTACATCATTTTCCTTTATATCATTAAAGTTTTCAATAGTAATACCGCATTCCAAGCCTTGTTTTACTTCCTTCACTTGATCTTTTTCCCTAGCAATAGAATTAATATTACCATCATATATAATAACACCATCTCTAATTACTCTTGCCTTAGCATCTCTTTTAATAATACCATCAACTACATAGCATCCTGCAATAGTACCTACTTTAGAGAACTTAAATATCTTCCTAACCTCTGCATTACCTAAAACTCTCTCTTCAAAAACAGGATCCAAAACACCCTTCATTGCAGCTTCTATTTCTTCTACCAATTTATAAATAATATTATAAAGTCTAATATCAACATTTTTATTTTTAGCAAATTCTAATGTCTTACTATTTGGTCTAATATTGAAACCCAATACAATTGCATTAGATGCTTGAGCTAAAATAATATCACTTTCAGTAATTGTTCCTATACCACTTCTAATAACATTTATTCTAACACCCTCAACATTAATCTTAAGCAAAGAATTTTTAACCGCTTCCTCACTACCTTTAACATCTGCTTTTAAAACAATATTAATTTCTTTAACACCCTCATTAATTTTAGAAAATATTTCATCTAAAGAAAGTGACTTAGAAGGCGTATTTCCTTTTTCCTTAAGATAGTTCTTTCTTTGTTCAGCAACACTTCTAGCTTTTTTCTCATTTTCAAAAACAAAGAATCTATCACCAGCTTCTGGACTATCATCAAGCCCTGTAATAGAAACAGGAGCTCCTGGCAAAGCAAACGTCATATCTTCATTTAAATCATTTTTTAAAGTCCTAACCCTACCATGTGCAGTACCAACTACTATTGAATCGCCTAATCTAAGGGTACCATTTTGAATCAAAATTGTAGAAACGACACCCATATTTTTATCAACCTTAGTTTCGATAACAGTTCCACTTGCATATCTATTAGGATTTGCTTTGTATTCATTAATATCTGCAAGTAACAAAATACGTTCTAACAACTCATCGATACCATCACCATTTTTAGCAGATATATTAACAAACATATAATCTCCACCCCAAGCTTCTGGAGTAATACCATTTTGTGCCATTTCAGTCATTACCCTATCAGGATTAGCATCTGGTTTATCTATTTTATTAACTGCCACAATAATTGGTACATTAGCCGCCTTAGCATGATCGATAGCTTCCTTTGTTTGAGGCATAACACCATCATCCGCTGCTACAATAATAATAACAATATCAGTTACCTTAGCACCCCTAGCTCTCATTTCTGTAAAAGCCGCATGACCAGGAGTATCAATAAATGTTATTAATCTATCGTTATAACTAATTTGATATGCTCCTATATGTTGAGTAATACCTCCAGCCTCACCTTCAGCTACACTCGTCTTTCTAATAGTATCAAGCAAAGTTGTCTTACCATGATCAACATGACCCATAATAGTAACAACTGGTGGTCTAGGAACTAAATCTTTAGGATCATCCACAATTTCAAATTCTTCAAAATTAGTAACATCCGCAGACTCTTCCTTCTTTAATTCTTTACCGTAATCACCAACAATAACACTAGCAGTATCAAAATCAATACTACTATTGATATTCATCATAATTCCCAAAGTAAATAATTTCTTAATAATATCGCTTACATTAACACCCAAACTATCAGCTAATTTACCTACAGTCATTCCATTACTATATAGAATAACGTTATTTAAATCAGCAACATTTTCCATCAATTTTTCTTTTTTCTTATACATTTCTTTCTTACTTTGTTTAAAATTATCATTTTTGGTATTACTTTGAACAGAAATATCTTTCTTCTTATGTTTATTCTTCTTAATTTCTACATCATCAACAATATCTTCATATTCATCCATTACTTCACTATCTAATTCAAAATCATCATGTTCAAACTCATCTTCAGAATCATCTTCTTCTAATTCCTCTTCATTTGAAGAAAATTCATTATCCAAAATAACTATTGCTTCATCATCAAGCATACTATTTTCATCATCTACATCTATACCCAACTTTTTACAAACAGAAATTACTAAAGAAACATCCCTTTTTATATCCAAAGCATATTCTAACACACTCATCATACTATCACCTCCCAAATTTTTTCTTAACTATTAATTACTTTTTCAATTGTCTCATAAACACTATCATCGATTGCAATTTCTAAATGCTTTTCTAGTATTTTTTTCTCCTTAGCTATTTTCAAAACATCTAATTCTTTTTTAATATATGCTCCTCTACCATTGGCTTTTCCTGTTAAATCAACAAAAACTTTATTTTCATTATTTTTTACAATTCTAAGCAATTCTCTTTTGGGTAACTTTTCCTTTGTTACCACACAACTACGCATAGGTATTTTCTTCATTATTACCTCTCACTTATAATATTATATTCGCTTTTCTTTTGAACATCTATTTTATAATGCGTAAGTCTTGCTGCTAATTTAACATTTTGTCCTTTTTTCCCAATAGCAAGTGATAAATTTTCATCATCCACCAAAGCAATAGCTTCATTTTTCTTAGGATCTGATATAATTACATGAACATTCTTAGCAGGACTCAAACTATTTGCAATAAAAACTAATGGATCTTTATCATATAAAATAACATCGATTTTCTCACCATTTAATTCTTTTATAATTCTGCCAATTCTGTTTCCTCTTTCACCAATTATTGCTCCAACTGGATCAACATCGCTATCTACTGCTGAAACTGCTATCTTACTTCTAGAACCAGCATCTCTAGCTACCGAATACAACATAATACTACCATCTACTAATTCTGGTATTTCGCTTTCCAATAATCTTTTCAAAAATCCAAAATGAGTTCTGCTAAGCAAAATAAATACCCCTTTAGCACCAAATTCAATTTTAGAAATATAAGCCCTAACTTGTGAACCCATTTCCAATTTTTCATTAGGAATAATCTCATCTTTAGGTAAAATACCATGAGTTCTACCTAAATCAACATAATAATTCTTTTCATCTTCTCTGGACAAAGTTCCAATGATAAGTTCATCTTGTTTCCCTTCAAACTCTTCCATCAATAACTTCTTTTCAGCTTCCTTCATCTTTTGAACCATTACTTGTTTAGCAGTAGAAGCAGCTACCCTGCCAAAATCCTTTGGAGTTACTTCTTCATCGATTGTTTCACCAATTTCAATATTAGGAACAATTTTTCTAGCTTCATCTAAAGTAAGCTCCGTATCCTCATTAGTTTTTTCACTAACAACTGTTTTATATGAATATACCTTAATTTCACCAGTATCTTCATTTATATTGACTCTAGTATTAACTAAATTACGGAAGTGTTTTTTACAAGCAGCATTTAAAGCTGCTTCCATAGCTTCTAAAACTACCTCCTTATCAATACCCTTTTCCTTCACAATGTAATCAAGTGCTGTTAAAAATTCACGACCATTCATTATTCCTCACCTCTTTCTTTAGATGTAACATCTAAAATATATGCATTTTTTATTAAATCAGCTTCATCCAATATTGGATTTATAATCTTAGTAGCTTCCACACAGGTATCTATATCCACAACTCCATTTTTATCAATAACAATTCTAAGAAAATAATTGCCATCTTCTATAACATACATAACGTCATCTACTATTATAGATACCTCTTGCAACTTATCACTAATAAGCTCCCTTACCTTATCCTCTAGTTTCATATAACCTCCTAAAATACAATTGAAAGAGTGGTTTTAGCCACTCTTTTCCTCAAGTAATTAAATTATATCATAAATAAATATCATTGACAACTACAAATAGATTAAATATATAAAAAAAACATTAACTTTATATACATAATTAATGGCGCGCCCATAGGGACTCGAACCCCAAACCTTTTGGTCCGTAGCCAAACGCTCTATCCAATTGAGCTATGG
>JAEDMO010000061.1 GCA_016302935.1 Bacilli bacterium
ATGGCTTGAATTCGTTAATTTTTATTTCTTCATTAAAATTCCTTTTAGCGAAATAGTTTACAAGTTTAATAAATATAAATCTTAAAAAAGATATATAAAATTTAAAGTAATTATTAGACAAAAAATGACAAAAAAATAAACTGTAATAATGTATAATTAAAAAGAACATTATTTAAGGAGGAGTTTTTATGATGAAAAACAAGTTTAAAATTTTAGCATTAGCAGGAATAATTGCGGTGGGTTCCTTAACAAGCAATGTAGTTTCTGCTCGTACTGTAGGGTATAATATTAACGTACCTGGATTTAATGGATTTGCAAAGGAAGATGGCTCAAAATATTATAATGGAGGAACTGGATATATATATTCAGGATCGATAGGTGGTAATTACAAATTAGATGCTAGATTCTTCCAAAACGGAACAGGTACAAGCTGGGGGAGAATAGATGACAGTACTACTAGGGCTTATTCACTTTCTGGTTTTACTGGTGCATCATATGGTAAATTAGTTCACATGCATCTAAGCACTGATTTAATTACACCTGTTACTGTTAATGCTTTAGGAGAATGGGATGCTTATTAAATAATAAATAATAAACAATAAAGAGCTATAATTTATAGTTCTTTGTTGTATTTTATACAGGAGGAGCTATGATGGATTTATTTAAACTAGAGATAAAAAGAGCGCTTTTAAATAAAAATTTTTTTATATCTATTCTTATTAGCCTAATTGTTATAAGTATATCACTTAAAGAGCCGTGGCAATTTAGAGGAGAATATAGTAGTGTTGAAGCATGGATGAGAGGTATAGGTATGGGAAATGGAATTATGATATTATTCATACCATTTTTGGTTTCTATTGCATATTCTACTAGTTTAGCGGAAGAAAAAAAGAATAACTATTTAAAATATATTTATATACGAGTCAGAAGTAAGAGATATCTATGGACTAAAGGGATTATTAATGCATTAGTTGGAGGTATATCTGTTTTATTACCAGCTATAATATTACTTATAGTAGTCTCTTTAAATTTTAAATCAACTAGAGTAATAGGGATAGATCCCTATATGATATCAAATGATCCCTTAGCTTGGATAATGAATTATGATAATACAATTTATTTGTTATTACAATGCATGTGGCTATTTTTTCAAGGGATTATATGGGCAACATTCTCGTTTATAGTTTCATTAATTACAAAAAAATTTATTACTGTTATTATGGTGCCGTTTATTTATTATATAGGCGCAAATTTTTTACTAGCAATAATGGGATTAGGACAATATACTCCACCATCATCTGTAGCGCCATATTTAGTAAGTGGCTCTACAATTATATCAATGATGGTACAGCCGATATTAATTATATTAATTATATTTAGTATCAGTATGTTTTATTTGAGGTTTGAAGATGAATATTATTTATAGAGGTATATTATTTAGAGTATTAAAAAATGATTTGAAAAATAAAGTTATATCCTATAAATGGGTTATTTTATTAAGTATATTTTTTGTGATAAATTATTTAACTTTAATAAACATAGGATCGTATTCAAAAAGTGTAAACTTGAGTTTTAATATATGGGATTACATTTTGTATATATTGAATAATAGTAGTTACTATCTATACATATACATACCGTTAAGTGTATTTATATGTATAGATATTGTAAGTTCTAGTTTTGGTGATATATCATTAATTAGATATAACTCTATTGTTATGTGGATATTGAATAAGTTAATCAGTATTCATTTAAATTGTCTAATATTAGTGATGTGGTTATTAATTACAGTATTGCTTACTAGTTTTAATATTACTTATGAAATGGAATGGAGTAGTTTTATGTATACTACTGAGTATTTATTTAATAAGGATATATTAATAGTTTTTCACCCAATAATAGCAGTTATTTTATCAATGATACAATTAGTATTTTCATTAAGTATTTTCAGTGTAATTATAACTTTAGGATATATATATATAAATTCTAAAATATTTTACTTAATACCATCATTAGTATTATGGGTACTTACCATATTTTCTTCAAAGTCAACTAAAGTATTATTCGAGGATAGTTATATATATTTAGAAAATATTTTTCTGTTTTCTAAATCAGTTAATTTAAATAAGTTTGGTTTTTTTATAGCAATGTTTTTTTTCAGCATAGTAAATGTTTTTATATTTATTCTGTGTAAATTAAAATTGAAAAATAAGGATTTGTATATTGGGAATAAGTATGAGTAAAAAATTAATAAAATGGGATTTGATTTCTTTATTTAATATTAGAATGATAATTTGTACTATATGTATGTCGATATTAGTTTCTAGTTATTTAGGAATTAAAATTAAACTAAAAACATCGAACTTACTGGACTATCTAACAGTATTATTTGCCGGTCCAAGTATTAATGAAAATGTACTTTTAAATTTCCTTGTGTGGTTTTTTCCATTAATAATATTTACATATTGGATATTTAATTTTTTGTATTGCGAGTGGGATATTCATTATAAGTACACTATATTAAGATGTAACTCCGTATCTAAGTGGATTTTATCCAAGGTATGTACTTTTGTTATATATTCATTTTTATATTTAAGTATATTCTATATAGTATCTTTTATTATTGGAATAATATTAGGTTATAATTTTTCAGCAGATAGTAACTTAAAATATTTTTATATGAATGCCTCAATAGATACTAATATGTATATAATACATTTATTAAATATGTTAATGATATTATTAAGTTTAATTTTAATAGCGTTAATATCATTTTTTTTCAGTTATATTTTAAAGAAAAATATATATGGTTATTTAGTTGTATGCCTAATTTATGCAGAACCATATTTCTTAAAGGACTCTAGTAATAAAATTAGACTTTTATTTCCAGCAGAAAATTCCATATTTGCAAGACACTCAGTATTAGATTATTACTTAAGTAAGGACTTATGGACAGGGTATCTCTATATTTTACTATCAATGTTGATTATTGTATATATATTGAATGTATTTATGAAAAATTTTGATTTGGATTAGGAGGAGTAGTAATGAATGACTCAATCATTAAATTAGAGCATTATACAAAGATTATAAAAGAAAATACTATATTAAATGATATAACACTAGAATTAAAAAGTGGTAAAATATATGCATTTGTTGGACATAATGGATCTGGTAAGAGTATGTTATTTAAAGCTATATGTGGTTTTATAAAACCAACAAGTGGAAAGGTAAAAGTAAGAAATAAGGTAATTAGTAAGGATATATGTTTTCCAGAAAAGATAGGGATATTAATAGAAACAGTAGGATTACTTCCTAACTTGACAGCTTTTGAAAATTTAAAAATTCTTGCGAGCATACAAAATGAAATTACTGACAATGATATAAAAGATACCTTATCAATGGTTGGATTAGATCCGGAAAATAAAAAGCCAATAAAGAAATATTCTTTAGGAATGAAGCAAAAGGTTGGTATTGCACAGGCTATTATGGAAAAGCCAGAAATAATAATATTGGATGAGCCAATGAATGGATTAGATTTAGAAAGTGTAAATAATATTAGAAATATTATTTTAGATTTAAAAGCTAAAGGAAATACAATACTATTAGCTAGTCATAATGAAAGTGATATAGATATACTTGCAGATGAGATTTTTCAGTTAAATAATGGAGTTTTAAGAAGAAAATAAGTTTAAATTAAAATTAATTAATATATAAAAATAATTTTTATTATGTAATTTTATAGCATATATATATATAATATAAAATAATAAATATTAAATATATTGCATTATATAAAATAAACTAGTAAAATTAAGATAAATTTGGAAAGTGTATATTTAAAAATAAATATAGAAAAGCACCCCTCAAAATGAGAAGTGCTTTTTACGAATTTCGGTTCTTTAAATTGTCGCCAAACAATTTAAAGTAACTCAAGGTACAACAACTACCAAGAAGATAAGGACAAGCCCAACCAAAAGTCTATTCGATTTATACATAGAGTATAAATTAAAAGAAGAAACTTTTCAAGTGGAAAATTAAATTGTTACTTAACCTCTAGGTATGAACCTAGAGGTTTTATTATTTTATATAGGGGTAGCGTCCGGAAAATGCGGATTTACAACGTTAAGAGCATTTTCCCCGCTG
>JAEDMO010000015.1 GCA_016302935.1 Bacilli bacterium
ACCTTTAAAATACGCCCAATTACCTCTTTTTCTTCATATTCCTTAAATACCGAAGGAACAGTCTTTAAACTATTAATAACATCTAATTTATTATCCTTAAATTTCAAATACTTAAAAGCAGGTGCTACTAATATCAATTTCTTAACTTGCTTATATTTAGTAGCAATATAAGTAGCAATAACACCACCCATACTATGTCCCATTACATAAATCGTTCTATATCCAGAATCAATTAACTTATCACAAAGACACTCTACCGAACTGATCCAATCATTCCTCTTAACATTAGTAATAATGCTCTTATCATGACCAGGTAAAATAATATTATAAACATCAAAATCTATAAATAATTGTAATTCATTCGATAAATTTTGATGATCCCAAGGACCACCGGCAAACCCGTGTATAAGTACTATTGCTTTTCTAAAAAACATCATTATCATCCTTTCATAACGTTCTTTTTCTAATTTTAACAATTTCTTTCTTATTTATAATATCCGAAATCGATTGATGATTACTAAGTCTATCAATTATCTCTGCAATATATAAAGAACAATCGACCTCACTAAACCATTTTCTTTTCTTAATAGCATCATCAACATAAGTTAAATTTGTAGTGTATATTCTATTTATTATACCCTTATCATAGTATTCATCAAATATCTCATACCCATTTGTAAAAAGAGCAAAAGTAGCCATTAAAAAAATCTTATTAGCACCTTTTTCTTTTAACTGTTTAGCAACATCTAATATTGAACCACCAGAAGCAATCATATCATCAACGATAATAATATCCTTAGAAGATACATCTCCACCGATATACTTATGTTCAATAATAGGATTTTTTCCATTTACAATCTTAGAATAATCTCTTCTTTTATCAAAGAAACCAATTTCTTTAACCTTAAGCATATCTGCATATATTCTAGCCCTTTTCATAGCTCCATAATCGGGACTGATAACCATTAAATTTTCATAGTCACCAATATTTTCATTACTTACAAAATAATTTAGCATCGTATTACTAGGATAAAAGTTTTCAAATCCCATTCTCTTAACTGCCATTTGTGCCTTAGGATCGTGGGCATCAAAAGTTATAAGAGTCTTAACCCCCATATCCTCTAAATCTTGCAAAGCCATCGCACAATCTAAAGATTCTCTACCATTTCTTTGGTGTTGCCTTGATGCATATAATAAAGGTTCGATTACGTGGATACTATTAGCTTGACAATTAATCGCACTTATAGTTCTCTTAATATCCAAAAAGTGATCATCTGGACTCATATGATTAATATAATTATACATTTTATAAGTTATATTATGATTTTGAGTATCCGATAAAATATAAACATCCTTATCCCTAATAGTATCATCGATACTAATCTTACCCTCACCATTATTAAATCTAACTTCCTTAATAGGGACAATAAAACTTTTGCTTATGCCTCTTTTTTCTTGTATATGCATATCTACCTTTCGCCCAAGGTCAATACAATTTTTAAATACAATCAATCTTAAATTATCGCTATCCATAAAAACACCTTCTTACAAAAAATAAAACAATCTTCTTGATTATTTTATTTCAATAGCACCCACTGGACAACCATCAGCAACATCTCTAACTTCATCCTCTAAGTCTTTATCTATATTATCGGTTATAACGTGTGCTAACCCTTCATCATTGTAGTCGAAAACATCATTCAAACTAGCGATGCACATACCGCAGGCAATGCACTTATCTTGATTAACTTTTGCTTCCATTTTTTATCTCTCACTTTCTAAATTAATTATATAGAATTATTTACTAAAAAGCAAGCAAAACTATTTAATTATTATCAAATTTATGGTACAATGACTATAGTAGGTGAGGTAATATATGCAAAGTAGAATGGAAAAATATTATCAAGATTCCAATAAACAAATAAGTAGAACCGAAAAACATATAAACTCGTATAAAGAACTATATGGAAGTAATCTAGATTCATATGATGTTTTGCCAGTTTCAAGTAATGTTAATGTCATTGATGCTGATACCCTAAAAAAACTAGCAACTAGGGATGAATATAAACGACAAAAACAAAATAAAGAAGAAGATGACTTTTGGAGTGATAATATCCCTAAAGGGTTTGAAGAAAATAAAATATATGATATTAATGAACTTATAAAAAAAGCTAGGGAAGAAAAAAATAGTATAGTAAAAGATGTAGGAAAATTAACTAACTATTCTTATCTTGCTAAACTAGAAGATAAAAACTCAAAAGACACTATTGAAGAAGAAATAAAAAAAGAATTAGAAAAACTGGATATGGAAATAGAAAATGTTAAAAAAGACATAAATCCAGACTTAGATCTTTTAAGCGATTTAAAAGGAAGCGACAACACCGTAACAATAAAACCAATGAAAGAAGAGATAACGACATCGCTTCCTACTAACACCAAATTAGAAAAAGAATTCTATAGTGGTGCTTTAAAAATTGAAAAAGATGATTTTACTCTAGACGATGAAACAAACGAACAAGAAAAAAGCAGTATTTGGTTTAAAATAACCGTTATTGTTCTAACTACCATAGCTGTCGTCTTAGCAGTTATCTATACCATCAAAAATATTTAGTTATAATAGCTAAATATTTTTTTAAACTAAAATAGAAAAGTATTTAAAAAATATAGATTATATTTGAGTATGCAAATAATTTTATAACTCTATCTATTTTTTTCTAATATTCTTGATATCAACTAGTTTTTTTTAAAACAAAATAAATAATTATTGCAGATATTAATTATTATATGCTATAATAGAATTGCCTAATAATAATTGAAATAGGTAAATAGTATAGAAAATTGGATTTTAAAGGAGAAAAAAATGAAAAAGTTTAAATGTTTTTTATTATTATTTATTGCAACTTTTGTAATAGGCGGTTTTTATTCAGCTAGTGCATATACAACCTCGCGTTCACTAGTAGGATTAAAGGCTGATTTTCTTGGTGAACCTCATTATATACCTGATATAATTGGTCGTAATGGTGCTACACCTCAAGCTGGTGTTACTAAAACAACTTTTAGTGTTCAAAAATGGAGTATGACAATTAAAGATGACAGAAAAATATTAGTAGCAGTAACAAATCAATATGGCACAGTCATGTCTGGTAACAATTGGTTTACTGTTAATGGAACAACTGGAGGATTAGTTGATGTGCCAAATTCTAGCGGAATGATTAGTGCCCCTTCTTCTGAGACGGGACATACGTTTGCAGTTGCTGCTAAACTTAGTCTTCCGTGGGTACAGGCTGAAGTTAGTAGTGGCACTTGGGTAATTGATAATTAATTAAAAAGTAATCCAATTCTCGTACTTTATTATTGGAGGTAAAAAATGTCTAAAATTGGTAGAAAACCTACAATTGTAATTAGTTTACTATTAGCTATAAGTTTAATCGTTTCGATAATTATGTTTTATTGCAATAATATGGCGGGTGAAATGTCCTATCTAAAAACTAATCCTGATATATATGCTAAAATATCATATTTTTCTTTTTGGTGGTTTTTAATTACTTTTGATATCTTTGCTTTTATTTTTTATTTATCACCAATATTTATTCCAATTATGACTTGTTACGCATTTTATGAAATATATCATAGTGGTTATTTAACTAATATTGTTCAAAGAGATAAGTATGACAATGTATTAAAAAAGCAGATTTTTAAATGTTGGATAAAGAATTTAATTATTCCATTGATATTAATTATATTTTTTATTATTTGTATGTTTATTTTCCCAAACGGTAATGTGAAGCCCATATCGTTTGGAGAAACGTTTGTGGTTGCTAATGAATATATGGGAATAATCAATCCGTACTTGTTTGTTGTTCTTCATATGCTTTTGCTATTTTTATATGGTATTTTTATTACAAATATTTCTCTCATATTAAATAAGTATATAAAAAAGTTTTCTTTATTAGTTATTGCCGTATTTATTATTGTTATGATTATTGAAAATTTCGGTAATTTAATATTGGGTCCCTTAGTTAGAAATATAACTGGTATTACAAGGATAGCCAATGGTTTTTCTGTTTTAAATTTGTTGTATTTAGATGGCATTCCAAGTTTATGGTGGGAGTTCTTATGGATAATTATTTTAAACATTCTAACTATTATATTTATTATAAAAATATATTCAAATAAAGAAAAGGTTTTAAATAATTATGATTAGTTTTGAAAGGAAAATTTTTAACCAATATAAAAAGTCATTATTATATAAAATATTTGTTGTGTATATTATATTTGGTTTGTTAATATTTAGTGTAAATCGTGGTGAATATGCATATTTTGATTTATTACATTATTCAACTAATCATCCCTTTTTTATAGCACTGTTTTTATTACCTGTGACTTTATTTGCGGTAATATTTATTGAACATAAGTATTATAACAATTATAATAATTTACTTAGAATTGGCAATAGAAAAAAAATTATAAATTCAAATTTTAAACTTATATTTTTAGTAGTTAGTGATTTGTTTACTATTTTAATATCCACGGGGTTAATTTTAACTAATATATTTGCTAATAGAAATTATTATATTGCAAGTGATAAATATTATGGAGTTTCAAATTTGTTATTGTTGGTTATAAGTCTATTTAAAACTTATATTTTTGCAATAATTATGGGATTACTTGGTAGTTATTTATCAAATAAAAAAGTTCATACCTGTATTGTAATTATTTTATTAATTATGACCTCATTTATGGGTGTCGTTCCAAATCGATTTTTATTTTTGTTTCCAGGATATTATATTAGTAATTACCATATATTTTATTCGATAAGTAAGAATATTATATTTTCAACAATTTATCTTATTGTTATTTTCCTCGTATGTTTTATTTTGTATAAAAGAAAATGGAATGGGGATATATTATGAGATATTTATTGATGTTGGATTTAGAAGAACTAAAGAAAAATAAAAAAGTTATTATTTATTTTTTACTTGCTGTAGTGGCTTATTCAATATATAATGGAATGATTTTTGACTTTAATTTTGGTAATGAAAGGATTAAGATTTTTTTAATGAATATAGGAGGATTTCAAAAAATATTTCATCTAGTTCCAATGATTTTTACTTTATTTATTTTTGCTAGTTATTACTATATTTTTATGAAGTTGTTTATTAAAGATTTTAAATTTGGCCCTGAAAATATATTTTTACGTATTTCAAAAAATAAGTGGTTAAATATTAAAATGATTAATATTTTAATTATTATGTTATTAATTGAAACTTTTACTTTTTTAATTTTATTAACAGTATTTTTTGTAACAGGAAATGGATTAAATTTAATTAGTGTATTAAAAATATTTCTTGCTGATTTTTTCACAAAGACATTGTTTGTCATTCTTTCTTTAATTATGTATCTTTTATTTAATTATTATAGTATTTTTATTTTATTTTTGATTATTTTACTTAGTTCTTTTGGTAATATTTATAATTTGGGTTTCTATTTATTTGGTGTTAACTTTATAGATAATATTTGGTTATTGTTAATTTGTTTGTTGCTATTATTTTTGTTATTAAAATCAATTTTTGTAAGAAAAAGTGTTGTTGTATTTGAAAGGAGTGATTAGATGAAAATTGAGATTTGTGAATTATCAAAAGTAATTGATAATAACATTATTTTAAATAATGTTACTATGAGTTTAGAGTCTGGGAATATTTATGGTTTTATTGGGAGAAATGGTAGCGGGAAAACAATGCTTCTCAAAATGATTTGTGGCTTTGTTATTCCTACGCAAGGAAATATATTAATTGATGGTAAAAGTATTTTAGATAAAAATTATTTTAATAACAAGATAAGAGCTCTCATTGAAAAACCAAAGTTTCTTGATGGATTGTCTGGATTTGATAATTTAAAATTGCTTGCTAGTATTAATAATGAGATTGATGATAATGAGATTAATTATTGGTTAGATAAATTAGGTTTACTTAAGGATAAAAATAAACTATATGGTAAATATTCTTTAGGAATGAAACAAAAATTAGGTATTATTCAAGTTTTAATGGAAAATCCACAAATTATAATTCTAGATGAACCATTAAGCGGAATAGATGAAAATGGTGTGAATATAATAAGGGATATTTTGTTGCACGAAAAAGAAAAAGGTAAACTTATTATCATATCGACGCATATAAAAGATGATATAGAAAAAATGTGTAACATTATATATAAGTTTGATAATGGAACAGTAAATTTACTCACCAATAATAAGAAAAATTAAGAATCATATAAAGAATATAGGTTATAACTAAACTTTACTATGATTCTTTTTAATTTTATTATTATTTAAACATAGCAATATTGCACTATACAAAAAATTTCTTCCGTGTTATACTAAGTATGAAGTTAGGGTGTGCAATATGGAAAGTAAATTACAAAGATTATTAAAAGAAATAAATTTAGAAGAAGAATACTATGAAGAGTTTCAAAATGGTACCTTGGATAAAGTATCCGTATATGAAAATAATAAATTATGGGTCTTCAAAATAATTTTAGATAATATCCTAAATATTAAAACATACATATCATTTTTAACTAAATTAAAAGATAAGTTTAATCACATAGAAGAAGTGGAGCTAGTAATTACCTCTAGATCTAAAAATTATGATAATCTAAAAGATTACTATAATTATTATATCCAAAAAATATGCGAAAAAAATACTTCTTTTTGTATTTTTAAAGATCGGGTATTAAATTTAGAAGAAAACACTATTACCGTAGACGTTTATAACAAAATAGAGTATACATCATTCAAAAAAATTGTAACTGATTTAAAGAATACCCTTTTAAAATCAGGATTTGATATAAAAGAAATAAATATAAACATTGTAGAAGATGAAGAATTAAAAAATAAAATCAAAGAAGAAATAACAACCGTACCTGTAAAAGAAAAAGAAGTTAAAATAATAAAAGAAGAAGAAATAAAGGATACAAAACCTAAATTTAGACCTAAAAAAGATAAGAGTATCACTAAACTAAATGATATTCTCTATGAGATAGATAATATTACCATAGAAGGATCTATTTTTGGAATAGATTTATTTGAAGCTAAAAGTGGATATAAAATATTTACTCTAAAAGTAACCGATTTAGAAAACAGTATTTATGTTAAACTATTTACTAAAGATGATGCCGAAGCCACTGAAATAAAAAATTTTCTTAAAAAAGGTGCATGGTACCAGTTTTATGGTAAAGTAACCAAAGACTCCTTTGCTGGTAATGAACTAGTATTTATGAGTCGTTTCAAAGATATAGAAAAAATAGAAAAAACCATACCTCAAAGACAAGACAATGCTCCTAAAAAAAGAGTAGAATTACACGTTCACACAATGATGAGTGGAATGGATGGACTATGTCCCGTTGATACAGATAAACACACCATCGAGCATATTAATAAAGCAATTAAATGGGGGCATAAAGCAATTGCCGTAACTGATCACAATGGTTGCCAAGCATTCCCAGTAGCATATACCACTGTCAGAGATTACAATAAAAAAATAACCAACGAAGAAGACAAATTTAAAGTAATCTATGGTACTGAATTAACGATGATTGAAGATGACGTTGATATTGTCATAAGACCAACAGATGCACAATTACTAGAAACAACCTATGTCGTTTTCGACTTTGAAACAACAGGTTTTAACGCCGGTGGAACAGATTCAATTATTGAAATAGGAGCAGTTAAAATATGTAACGGTGAAATAATAGATCGTTTCAACGAACTAATTAATCCAGGTAGACCTCTACCAGAAAAAATAACCGCTATCACCAATATTACAGATGATATGTTAAAAGATAAAGATACAGAAGAAAACGCCATTAAAAGATTTATTGACTGGTATGGTGATCTTCCTATGGTCGCCCATAATGCCAAATTCGATGTATCGTTCTTAAGTATGTGTTACAAAAAATACAATTTAGGAGAGTTTAAAAATACCGTAATAGATACTTTAGAATTATCTAGGACTTTAGATAATAATTTTGCAAGACATAGCCTTTCCGCCCTTGTAAAAAGATATGAAGTTCCTTGGGATGAAGATGCACATCACCGTGCCGATTATGATGCCGAAGGAACAGCACTAGTATTTCACAAAATGTTAAAAAAATTAGATAGTAGAAACTACGAAACCATAAATGATATGAATAGACTAGTCGCTCAAGATGAAATATATAAATATGGTGCTAGTTATCACATAAATATACTTGCCAAAAATAAAGTAGGATTAAAAAATCTCTTCAAACTAGTAAGTTTAGCTAATACTAAATACCTATATAAAACTCCAAGAATCCTAAGAAGCGAAATTACCAAACATAAAGAAGGATTACTAATTGGAAGTGGTTGTTATGAAGGAGAAGTATTTAAAAAGTCTCGTAGTAAAACCGATGAAGAGTTGACTAATGTTATTAATTTCTATGATTACGTAGAAGTTCAACCACCTAGTGCCTACGACCACTTACTCCAAATGAATGACTTTAGTAGCAAACTAGAACTAGTAGAAAACATAAAAAAAATAATAAGGGTCACTATGGAATGTGGTAAATTAATTGTAGCTACCGGCGATGTTCACTACATAGAAAAAGAAGATAAAATATATAGAGAAATAATAGTCAATCAAAAAGTACCCGGTGGCGGAAGACACCCGCTTTGTAAAAGCGAAATTAAAACTCTACCGGATAATCACCTTAGAACAACTGAAGAAATGTTAGAAGAATTCTCATTCTTAGATGAAGATATTAGAAATTTAATAGTCATAGAAAATCCTAATAAAATAGCAGATCAAGTAGAAATAATAGAAGTAATTATTGAAACTGGTGGAATACCGTTTTCGCCTAAAATAGAAAATTCAGTAGAAACAGTTAATCAATTGGTCTACGATAAAGCTCACAGCCTATATGGAGAAGATTTGCCACAAATAATCAAAGAAAGAATTGATCAAGAACTAACCGGTATTATCAAAGGTGGATTTGACGTAATATACCTAATCGCACAAAAACTAGTAAAAAAATCCAATGATGACGGCTATCTAGTTGGAAGTAGGGGATCTGTAGGTTCATCATTTGTAGCAACCATGATGGGAATAACTGAAGTAAATCCACTTCCTGCTCATTATCGTTGCCCAAACTGTAAACACAGTATCTTTGAAAATGAAGAAGGTATTCCTTTAGGAAAAGATTATTCAAGTGGCTTTGACCTACCGGATAAAATTTGTCCAAAATGTAATACAAAAATGGCTAAAGACGGTCAGGATATGCCTTTTGCCACTTTCCTAGGTTTTGAAGCTGACAAAGTACCAGATATCGATCTAAATTTCTCTGGTGATTATCAATGGAAAGCCCACGAATATACCAAAGAATTATTCGGAATAGATAATGTTTATCGTGCTGGTACAATTGGTACAGTCGCAGAAAAAACAGCCTTTGGTTTTGTAAAAGGTTACCTAGAAGAAAGAGGTTTAGAAAAAAGGAGTGTCGAAATAGAAAGATTAGCCTTAGGTTGTACAGGCGTAAAAAGAACGACAGGACAACACCCAGGAGGAATTGTTGTTATCCCAGCCTATATGGATGTCTATGACTTTACACCATATCAATATCCTGCCGATGATGCAAATTCTCTTTGGCGAACTACCCACTTTGATTACCACGCTATTGACCAAGACGTCTTAAAACTTGATATACTTGGTCACGATGATCCGACTGTCCTTAGAATGCTTCAAGATTTATCTGGCTTAGACGTAACCAAAATACCTTTAGATGATAAAGATACAATGAGTATCTTTACTTCACCAGAAATACTTGGTGTAACCAAAGAGCAAATAATGTGCGAAACCGGTACATTGGGTATCCCAGAGATGGGTACTAAATTTGTAATAGCCATGTTAGTAGATACCAAACCGACCACTTTCTCTGAATTAATCAAAATATCTGGCCTATCACACGGCACCGATGTTTGGGTAGGAAACGCTCAAGAATTAATCATAAACAACGTCGTTCCTTTCAAAGAGGTAATAGGTTGTCGTGATGATATCATGGTCTATCTAATGTATAAAGGAATGAAACCAAAATCAGCCTTCAAAATAATGGAATTTGTAAGAAAAGGTAAAGCTAGCAAAGAACCGGATAAATGGGTAGCTTTCGAAGCTGAAATGAAAGAAGCTGGTATTGAAGATTGGTTTATTGACTCTTGTCGTAAAATAAAATATATGTTCCCTAAAGCCCATGCCGCTGCTTATGTCATAAGTGCCTTTAGAATTGCTTGGTTTAAAGTTCATAAACCAATATATTATTATTGTGCCTACCTTTCAGTAAGATGTTCAGATTTTGATATAGAAACAATGATAAAAGGATACGATAAAGTAAAAGAGAAAATTATTGAAATACAAAACAAAGGTTACGAAGCAACCAATAAAGAAAGTAGCATTTTAGATGTTTTATATGTTGCCTTAGAAATGTTAGCTAGAGGATTCAAATTTGGTAACATAGATCTATATCGTTCACATAGCAAAAATTTTGTAATTGATGCAGATGAAAAAACATTAATCCCACCATTTAGAACAATCGACGGACTAGGAGATACCGTTGCCAACAATATTTTTGAAGAAGCAAAGAAAAATCCATTTATCAGCATCGAAGATTTTTCTAAAAGATGCAAAGTATCAGCTACTCTAGTAGATAAAATGCGTACCATGGGTATTTTAAAAGATTTACCAGAAACTAGCCAACTTAGTTTATTTTAAAAAGATTTAAAATAAAATTTAAATCTTTTTAATTTATTGATTAATATATAAATGTTTGATATAATTTTATTAATAATAGCAGATAAACAAGTAGAAAAGGAGTTTCCACTATGAAGAAAGTATTAAATAATATGAATAGACCACTATTAATAGTAACCTCTATCTTACTTTGCTTTGGTTTAATTATGATCCAAAGTGCTTCTTCAATGGAAAGCTATATGCGTTATGCCAAAAGCCCTTATTACTATTTTATTAAACAAGCTGTCTTTGTAGTAGCAGGACTAATAGCTTCTTGTTTTATATTAATATTTCCTACCAAAAATTATAAAAAAATGAGCAATTTATTCATTCTAGGTTCCATAGGTATTTTAATATTAGTATATATGTATGGTACCAGTGCTAATAATGCTAAAAGTTGGTTTGACTTAGGATTTGTATCTATTCAACCATCAGAATTTGTCAAAATTGCCATAATATTATATTTAGCAGTCTATTATGAAAAACATAGTGATGAATTATCAGAATTATCGGTTTTATTAAAACCAATTTCCCTAATTATCATTGCCTTTATTTTAATCGCTGCTCAACCCGATTTAGGTACTGCATCAATCCTTTTACTAATGACCGGATTAATCTTCTACGCCGTTCCCATTCCAGAAGATAAAAGAAAATTTCTAAACAAAATTATTTTAAGCGGTGTTTTACTAGTAGTCGTTTTACTCTTAGTAATGGGAAAAAGTATTCTAAAAGACTATCAATTACAAAGATTTAATTTTCTAGATCCTTGTGAAAGATATCAAGAAAAATCAGGTTACCAACTATGCAATAGTTTTATAGCTTTCTCAAATGGAGGCCTCAATGGTCAAGGAATAGGAGAAAGCACCCAAAAATATCTATATCTACCAGAATCATACACCGATTTCATATTTCCGATAATAGTAGAAGAGTGGGGATTGGTAGTAGGTATTATCATTATCATTATTTATGCTATATTATTATATATAATCTACCAAATTGCCAAAAAGGCTACTAACTTAAGAAACTCACTTATTGCATATGGTGTTTTAATATATTTATTATTACATATTTCCGTAAATCTAATCGGTGTAATGGGAATAGGCCCATTAACAGGGGTTCCATTGCCATTCTTATCCTATGGTGGCTCATATACACTATCTTTAATCATAGCCATTGCCTTAGTACAAAGAGTGCATATTGAAACAACTATTAAAAATAACAAAAAGGCTCAATCACTAGTATAATGATTATGCCTTTTTATTTAAACCTAATTTAATCAACTTTAATATTTGCATCTGTTCATCAGAATTAGCATTCTTCCAAGCTAGTTCAAAAAGAACACCAAGCCCAATAAGTGGTTCTTCTTCCATAGATGCAATAGAACTATCGATAGAATCCTTAATATCACTAACATCATCATCCTTAAAATTATTAATAATATACTTACGCATATCCATAGTTTATCTCCTCCTAAATATAGTATTTTAAAAAAAAATAAAATTATGTAAATAAAGACAAAAGAATTATTAATAATTGACAAAAACCGCTAAAAATGGCATAATTATAATAGAGGTGATACCTAGATGATAGACTATAAAAATGTATATATAGAACAAATAACAAAATTATATGATGACTACCTAAGTTATTTTAAATATAAAAAGGAAAAAAAATCATTCCTTCAAAGAATGCAAAAATTACTAGAAGAAATATTTGTATTTGATAATCAAAAGTATGAACTTGAACTAAATCGTTTATCTGAAATAAAAGTTTCTGACAAAGAAGATAAATTGAATGTTTTAACAGATATTGCTTCCTTAATAAAAAAACATATGGATACCATTAACAATTATGTAACAGCATACGAAAAAGAAACAGGTAGCCCAATTAATGTAGATTTTAATATTAGCAAGTTAACTACCAAACTAGATGAAGTAGAAAGCGAAATTGAAATATTAAATACCTATATAGCCAATGAAAATAAAATAAGCAATTTAAATAAAATAAATGAAGATACCGAAATTGAACTGGCTAAAATAGAGGATAAAAAATCACATAGTATCAGTATCAATGAAGAAATGGAATTTGCCTTAAACGAAACCATAAAAAAAATTCTTGAAGAAAATAACGTAGAAAGTATTGATATAGAAGATACCCAAACCCATTTTCCACTATATCAAGAATTATATATAAAAGCAGAAGAACAATCATCAACTGACCCTAGTATAGCAAGTGTCCTTGATATGGCTAAAAAAAATTACCTAGAATACAGTAAAAAGAAATCCTTAATAGAACTAAAACCTTTAGCAGAAGAACAACTAAAAGAATATCAAGAATTATCAACCAAAAGAAATACCATAAACGAAATAATAACTAAAGGATTACAAGAAAACACCTTTACTGAGCTAGAAGATTTATTAAAGGAACAAAATCAAAAATTAGAATTTCAACTAAAAGACCTAAAAAAAGAAGAATTATTGCTAACTGTTAAAAAAAATAACGAAGAAGAACTAAAAAACCTAAAAGAACAAAACGATAAAATAGAAAAACAACTATCCCTAAATATTAAAAAGGAAGAAGAAACTAAAGAGGAAAGTTCAGATATAAAAGAAGAAACAAGTGAAGTAAAAGAACCAGAAACCAAAAATAACGATTTTAAATTAGTAGAAATAGAGGAAGTTGAAGTAATCAAAAATCCTTATCATAACAGTAATGAAAAACCAAAAGAAGATAACATTAAAACAAATATCATTACTAAAACAGAACCAGCACCTAGTTGGTTAGAATATGCAATCGTTGAAAACGAACATAAATTTATTAACTGGTTTGACAAATTAAACGCCCTTATAAAAAGAAAAAAGTATTTGAAAGATGAGTGATAAAATGTATAACGTTAATGATATTATCGAAATAAATAATAATGAGAAATATGTTGTTGTTAATAAATTAACATATCAAGAAGAAGATTACTATTATATTGTTTTAATTGATGATATAAATAAAGTTTTAAAGGACGTTTGTAAAATTGTTAAATTAAAAAAAGATAATGATATTGTAACTATAGAATTAGTAGAAGATCGTCAAGAATTAGAAGCAATAATCCCATTGTTCAAAAAACAATACGCATAAGGAGGTGGAAAAATGCTTAATAAAGATATAGAATTATTAGAAGGACTAGTATTAGTTTGGGGAAACGATTACCTTAAAACAAAAAAAGAAGAATCAAAAACAAAATACATAGATAACTTCACTAAATTGATAAATATATATGAACAAATATATTTAGAAGAAATAAACAAATTAAAAGATACCAATAATAATATAGTAGAAGAAGAAAAAAGGTTAATCAAACTAAAAGAATTAAAAGAAAAACGTATTGCTCAAAAAGAAAAAATGTCCATTAGTTACAAAAATATTACCTCTGAAGACTATATTTTTGAATCCAAAACAGATGAACCTGATCTAGATAGTATAAGAAATAGGCTAGAAGTAATCCAAAAATATTTAAATAATACTAAAAAATTAGAAGAATTAAGAAAAGAAAACATTGATTACAATCAAAAATTGTTAGATATAAACGAAGGACTAATAAGTAACGAAACAAAAAATATATCCCTAGAAGATGAATTATCAGAATTCTTTGAGCAAAATTTTGCTATTCCTTTTGACAATGAAGAAGGATACAAAGAAAGAGATAATTTAATCGAAATATATGATGAAAGAATCGATCTAATAGAACAACTTCTAAAATGTTCTCTAGAAGATGAATTAAAACAAAACAAAGATAATGAATTATCAAAAATTAAGTTTGAAAACTTTAACCTAAAAAATCAATTAATGCTTTTTGATATCAAGAAATTACTTAGCAATAAATTTAGAACATACCTTGATTTAAAAAACAAAAGAGATGATATTCTAAAATTATTATCAAAAAGAGATGAGCTAATAAAAGCATACGAATTTCAAGTATATAGTGATGATTATAAAGAATTTACAAATCTTATCGATAATCAAATAAATGCTCTAGAACCACAAAAAGAAGCTATAACCCAAAAAGAAAAAATTGAACAAAAACTAAAGAGCAATATTACCCAAATAGAAAAGTTAGAAAAAAACAACGAAGAAGAAGACATAATGCAAATAAGAAAAGAATTTAATCTTGTAAGCGATGATAAAATAACTATTTTACCAATAGATGAAGAAAAAGAAGAAGATGTAAAAGAAGAATTTGATTTAGATAAATTTATTGAAAGTAACAAGAAACAAAAAGAACAAGCAAAAGAAGAAACAACAGAATCATTAGAAGAAGATTTACTAAAAGAAGAACAAAATCTTGAACAAATTCTTAAAGAGTTAGATATTAAACTAGATCAAGTATCATCTACTCCTAAAGTAGAAAAAAAAGAGTCAATACCTAAAAAAACAAAAGAAGAAATACCCAATATTGAAGATGTTATCAACGAATTAAAAAAACAATATCCAACTAATTTACCTAAAGAAACAGAAGAAGAACCAAAAACTAATTATAACAAACCTATCGTTGAAACCAAAGAAACAAAAAATGAAATAGAACAATCTAAAACAAATATTGGTGACAAATTTCATAATGCCTTAGATAGCATAACCAATGAAGTGGCTGAAAACGAAAAAGAAGAAGATAGTTTTGTCTTTACTCCTGAAGATGACAACAGTCTTTTATCAATACTATCAAATAATGATTCAAGTAACCTAGATTTCTTAAATGGAGAAGCCCTAGATAATATTCTTAATAACAATATATATAAAAATGACGAGGAAGAGTAAATCTCTTCTTTTTTTTATAATAATAAAAAACCCGCTTCGAGTCTCCAAGAAACGAGTTTCATATCAATTTATTTAGGCATCTTTTTGTTTACTATTTTTCTTAATTTCTATTAAATATGGAGCTTCTACATTATCATCGTTATGATATTCATTAATTTCCATATCTTTAAATTTCAATTTCTTAATCGCTTGAGCTTCTTTCTTACCTTCCAAATGAGGATAGACAACCACTAAAATAAAACCTTTATTATTAAGTAACTTAAAAGCTTCCTTAATACTTTTAATAGTTGTTTCTTCTTTAGTTACAATACTCTTATCTCCTTTAGGCAAATAACCCAAATTATAAACTACTGCTGTAACCTTGCTCTTCAAATTACTTAACTCTTGAAAGATAAATTCATGTGACTTATTTATCAAAGTATAGTTAGTAACATTATTATCGTCAAGTAATTTCTTAGTATTAGAAATAGCTATCTTTTGAATATCAAATCCATATACATAACCATCCTTAACAAGATTTGCTAAAAATAAAGTATCGTTACCATTACCAACAGTAGCATCCACTACAATATCATTATTTTTTAGATTAATTTCTAATATTTGTCTTTGCTTATTCAAAATACTTTTTCTAAATCCTTGATAAGTATTTCTCCTTCTAAGTTCCTTATCAATATCATTTAACACACCAAATTTCTTAACTAACCAAGTAGGTTCAATTAAATCCTCCTTTTTAGGATCTGATGAAGCTCTATGAATAACAACATTAGGACTTAATAATTCTATTTGATCACAAGTAATATCTACATATTCATCTTTAGTTAAAAGACTAAATTTTTCTTCCTCATACATTTTAGCTAACTTAGTACCTCTAACAATATTTAACATATGAATTTTAATTCCATCCACCTTTAATTTATCCAAGTATTTTACTGTTTCTAACATCATTTCTTTAGTTTCATAGGGTAGACCGTTAATGATATGAACTACGGTATGTATTTTATGCTTCTTAAGCCTTTTAACCATATTTTCAAAACATTCTAAAGTGTGACAACGATTTATTAATTTAGAAGTATCCTCGTGAATAGTTTGTAAACCTAGTTCAATAGTCAAAAAAGTTCTTTTATTCAAATCACATAAATAATCAAATACCTCATCACTAATCGCATCACATCTAGTAGCAATCGATAAACCAACTACATTATCTAAACATAGTACACTCTCATACATTTCTCTTAATACATCAACACTAGCATATGTATTAGTATGAGCCTGAAAATAGGGAATATATTTAGCATTCTTCCATTTTTTATCTATAACACTTTTAACCTTATTAAATTGAGTAACTAAATCATCATTAACATCGCCACCATATTCACCAGAACCACTTTTAGAACAATATATACAACCACCATAACCTAAAGTACCATCGATATTCGGACAACTTAACCCAGCATTCAAACTAATCTTACAAACCTTACAACCAAATTTATTTTGATAAAAATGATTAAGTGTATGATATCTCTTATTATCTAAATAAATATTTTTCAAAAAAGCACCTCCCCATCTGTAAGTATTTTATCACTTATATTTTAATATGTAAATTAAAGAAATTATTAATCTATAAAAATAAAAATATTTATCATAATAATAATGGTGATATTATGGCTAATTACAAAAAATATAATATATTTATCTTCCTATCTACAGTAGCAAGAAATATCTTTGAAATATTTTCATCAGTATTTTTATATAAAATGGGTTATAACTTAAAAGAAATTATGCTTTTTTATTTTATTTTATATTTTACCGCAATATTAGTTAATTATATTTCTTTAAAACTACTTTATTATATAAATGGGAGATGGATATTAATATTTTCTTCACTCTTATTTAGTTATTCATTTTATTACCTAATTAATATGGATAATAACATAACAAATTTAATTATTTTTAGTATAATAAACTCAATTGCTTCTTATACTTATCATTCACTTAGACATTATTTTGCTATTGAAATATTACCAAAAGATAATAAACAAACAAGCACTCTAAATATTTTGATATTTACCTATATTGCTCTCATATTCGCTCCATATATTGGAGCTTTTGTAACAGAAAAATATGGAATAACTGTAACTGTTATTCTATCCTTAGTCTTTTCAATACTTGGAATAATACCAATATTAAAATTAGATATAAAAAAACAAACTAATAAAAAAATAAAACTAAAACAAGTATATAAAAAAATGCCTAAAAATAAAATTAAATTCTTTATTCTAGAACAATTCAAAGTAATATTTCTATCTTTACAACCTCTTTATCTATATCTAAATATATCTTCTAAACTAGAATATATTGGAATATTTAATATTATCCTCGGTATAGCCAGCCTAATATTTATCTATATTTTTATAAAAAAAATTAATCTAAATAAATATTTTATATATCTAAATATTATATTTATCATTACTTTATTATTTAAAATTAATATCTTAAATAAAAACATATTACTAGTAATAGCTTTTTTTGAAGGACTATTTTTAAAAATGTATGAAACAGTTAGTCTAACTAATATTTATAACAAAGATAAAAACAATGTTATTGAATATTTAATTATCTGCGAAATTATATTCTGTCTAACTAGAAGTATAATCTGTCTAGCTTGTATATTTATCCTAGATTTAAAATTAATTTTATATCTAATGATATTTGGCATATTACTATCAGGATTTGTAAAAGTTAATGAAAAATGTTGAAATTAAAAAAAAAATAATATATAATGTATATATAACTAATACTTTAGGAAAGTAGGCATTATATGAAAGAGAAAATAATAGAAAATAAACAAATTATTATGTTAGTATTATCCATACTATTAATAATTATTGGTGCTACCTATGCCTGGTTTACATGGGTAAGCAAAGATAATACTAACCTAAATTTAACAATAGGAGAAATTGCTGAAGTAGTATATACAAGCGGGGATACAATAAGTGCCACTAACATAGGACCAGTACTTGATATAAATGATGGAGAAGCAACCTCATTCTCATTTAAAAAAAGAGCAAGCGAACCATTAAAAACCTATATTTATATAACACCAACTACCTTACCGGATGAACTTAAAGAAGAAAGCTTTAAAATAGCTCTTTTAAAAAGTAGTGATGGCGCTAGCTATACTAAGGTAATAGAAACCAGCATGATTGATAAAAGCCTTGATACAGAATTTTTACTAGGAACTGATGTCTCAGAACTAAATATTACATATTATAAAGTAGTTATTTATATTGATGGTAAAATGGAAAACCCAAATACTATGATGGG
>JAEDMO010000062.1 GCA_016302935.1 Bacilli bacterium
AGGAATGATTTAATGAAATATAATATTCGTGGAGAAAAATTAGAAGTAACTGAGGCGATAAGAGAGTATATTCATGAGAAACTTGGAAAGATGGATAAATACTTTAATGAATCTGATAATATATCAGCTAATGTGCTTATTAAGGTGAAAGGAAACGATGAAATAATTGAAGTTACTATTCCTTGTAATAAGTTTGTCTTAAGAGCAGAGGAAGCAAATGAAGATTTGTATGCGGCAATAGATAAGCTTGCAGATAAGTTAGAAAGACAAATTAGAAAAAATAAAACAAGAATGAAGAAATATACAGAAATTAATAAATATGATTTATTTAATTTTAATTATGAAGTAGAGGAAGATGAAATAAATAAGAGTAAGGTTGTAAAGAGAAAGGCTATAGATATAAAACCAATGGATGAAGAAGAAGCTATTTTACAAATGGAGATGCTTGGACATGATTTCTTTATGTATAAAGATTTAGATAGTAAAGTATGTGTAATGTACAAAAGAAAAGATGGAAGCTATGGTGTTTTGGAGACTCTATAAGTATTAAGAGGTGTTGATACACTTCTTTTTTTATAATCGTTTTTTGACGTTTTAATGGTTCTTGATATAATTTTAATTATGCGGTATATATAAGATAAGGTGATATTTATGCTAAAAAAGGTATTATTAGGTTTTTCTTTTGTATTTATGGTATTTGGAATATTATTAGTAGTTAATATGAATATTAAGAATGATAATAAGAAATCAGTACATAAAAAAGAACTTATGGTTATTGGTATTAATAATGATTTAATTTTAGTAGATAATAATGATTGTTTATATTCTTTTACTATGGATGAACTTAATTTAGATTTGGGGGATAGTATTGTTTTAGAATACATTGGTGATATTAATGATAAAAATATTTTATCTTATAAAAAAATAGAAAATATTGGTAATGGTAGAAGTTTATTTAGAGATTATGAAAAACAGGCTTATGGTAAATTAAGTGAGTTATCGCTAGAAGAGAAGATAGGTCAACTTGTTTTGGCTAGATATCCGGAAGAAGATAAATTAGCTACATCCTATAAATATAAACTAGGTGGTTATGTCTTTTTTGCCAAAGATTTTAAAAATAAGAGTAAAGAAGAAGTTATAAGAATGATAAAAAATTTAGATAAACATTCATCTATTCCTTTGCTAATTGCAGTTGATGAAGAAGGAGGTAAGGTGGTAAGAGTAAGTTCTAATCCTCTTTTGGTAGCTACTCCTTTTAAGTCTTCAAAAGAGTTATATAGATTAGGAGGTTTATCATTAATAGAAGAAGATACGATTATTAAGAGTAATGTTTTAAATAGTTTAGGAATTAATTTGAATTTAGCTCCGGTGGTTGATGTTAGTATCGATAGTAATGATTATATGTATGAAAGAGCATTAGGTGAAGATGCTAAGGTGACTACAGAGTATGCAAAGACAGTTATTAAAGCTAGTTTGGGTAGTGGGGTATCTTATGTATTAAAACATTTTCCTGGATATGGGAATAATATTGATACACATACTGGGACTTCTTATGATAGTCGTAGTTATGAATCTATTTTAAAAAATGATATTTTACCTTTTAAAGGAGGAATAGAATCTTCTGCGGAAGCTATTATGATAAGTCATAATGTTGTAAGTAGTATAGATCCTTCTAATCCAGCATCGATATCTTTTTCAATTCATAATATTTTAAGAGATGATTTAGAATTTGGTGGTATTATTATTACTGATAGTTTAGATATGAAAGCAATAAGTAAGATAGATAATGTTAATGTAAAAGCAGTTCTTTCTTTAAATAATTTAATAATAACTACTGATTATGAAAAATTTATTGATGATATAAAGACTGCGATTAATAATGGAGTGATAAGTGAGAATTTAATAGATAGATTGGTTTTAAGAAATTTAGAATGGAAGTATTACAAAGGTCTTATGTAAGATAAATGATTTTTAATGATTTGTTATTTTTTAAATTAGACACATTTACTTGAAAAAAATACTAAAATGATATAGAATTAGTGTAGGAGGACTTGATATGTTTAATTTTTTAAAGAAATATTTTGATAATGAATATAAAGAGTTAAATAAGTTTAGATTAATTGCGGATAAGATAATTGCTTTGGATGAAGAAATGTCTAAACTTAGTGATAAAAAGTTGGCTTCAAAAACCGATGAATTTAGGAAAAGACTTGCTGATGGTGAAGAGTTAGATGATATTTTGGTGGAAGCTTATGCGGTTGCTAGGGAAGCTGCTTATAGACAAATTGGAGAAAAGGCTTATTATGTTCAGTTGTTAGGGGCAATAGCAATACATTATGGTAATATTGCTGAACTTAAAACTGGTGAAGGTAAAACATTAACAACTATATTTCCAGCGTATTTAAATGCTTTAACTGGTAAGGGTGTTCATGTTGTTACGGTTAACGAATATTTGACTAGTAGAAATGCTGAATGGATGGGTCCAATATTTTCTTTTTTAGGTATTAGTGTTGGGGTTAATTTAAGAGAACTTACTCCAAAGGAAAAAAGAGATGTATATAACTGTGATATTACTTATACTACTAATAATGAATTGGGTTTTGATTATCTAAGAGATAATATGGTTGTAAAGGCAGAAGATAGAGTTCAAAGAGGATTTAATTATTGTATTATCGATGAAGTTGACTCTGTTTTAATAGATGAAGCGAGAACTCCGTTAATTATTTCTGGTGGTTTTATGCAATCTGCTAATTTATATGTCAGTGCGGATAACTTTGTTAAATCTTTGGTGGAAAATGAGGATTATATTAAAGATGAAAAGACTAGGGCTATTAGTTTAACCGATGAAGGGTCTACTAAATGTGAAAGCCATTTTCATATTAATAATTTATATGATATTAGTAATACTGCTTTAGTACATCATATTAATCAAGCTTTAAAGGCTAATTATGCGATGAAGAAGGATGTAGATTATGTAGTACAAGATGGCGAAGTTATTATAGTTGACCAATTTACTGGTCGTCTTATGAAAGGAAGACAATTTTCAGAAGGTTTACATCAAGCAATCGAAGCTAAGGAAAATGTTAAAATAAAACAAGAAACTAAGACGTTAGCTACGATTACTTTTCAAAATTTATTTAGAATGTATCCAAAATTATCTGGGATGACTGGTACTGCTAAGACGGAAGAAGAAGAATTTAGGAATATATATAATATGTATGTTATTTCTATTCCTACTAATAAACCGGTTATTAGGGAAGATGCTACTGATATTTTATTTGCAGGTAAGAGTGGAAAATATAATGCGATAGTAAATGAAATAGAGAGAAGACATAATTTAGGACAGCCTATATTGGTTGGTACAATTGCAATTGAAACTAGTGAATTGATAAGCCATATGCTTACTAAAAAGAAAATTAAACATGAGGTTTTGAATGCTAAAAATCACGCTAGGGAAGCTGAGATTATCGCTAAAGCTGGAGAAAAGGGTGCAGTTACTATAGCTACTAATATGGCTGGTCGTGGTACTGATATTAAACTTGGTGAAGGTGTAAAAG
>JAEDMO010000063.1 GCA_016302935.1 Bacilli bacterium
AAATAATGAACACATTAAAGAATTAGCAAAACTAAAAGAAAAAAAATATCGCCAATTAACTAATTCATTTTTGGTAGAAGGCGAGCATCTAGTATTAGAAGCATATAAATGTGGCTTAATTAAAGAATTAATTCTAAAGGAAGACTATTTATTTCCAATTCCAATAAAACCGACCTATGTGACTTCTGATATTCTAAAAAAACTATCTGATAATATATCTACTCCTCCAGTAATGGCGGTAGTAAGCAAAAAAGAAGAAGATAAAATAGGAGAAAAAGTATTAATATTAGATAACATTCAAGACCCAGGTAATCTAGGTACTATCATTAGAAGTTGCGTTGCTTTTAATATTGATACTTTAATATTAAGTCAAGATACGGTCGATTTATATAATCCCAAAGTAATAAGATCAACTCAAGGAATGATTTTTCATCTAAACATTATTATTAAAAAACTCGATGAAATAATTCCTAAATTAAAAGAAGATGGTTACAAAATAATCGGTACCAAAGTTACCCACGGCAAAGATATTAAAGAAAGTAAAACATATAGTCATTATGCTATTATATTAGGTAACGAAGGAACTGGTATTAAAGAAGAAATATTATCTTTATGCGATGAGTATATATATATTAAAATGAATGAAAAATGTGAAAGCCTAAATGTAGGAGTAGCAGGAAGCATCATCCTATATGAATTAAATAACAAATGAATTATATAAAAATAGGCAAAATCGTCAATACTCACGGCATTAAAGGTGAACTTAGAATCATCAGCACCTTTAAATATAAAGATAAAATATTTAAAAACAATATGGAAATCTATATTGGAAACAACAAAACAAAAGAAATAATTAACACCTATAGACCTCATAAACAATACGATATGATTACTTTGTACGGCTACAATAACATCAATGAAGTGCTAAAATATAAAGGATTAAACGTCTATGTATTAAAAAGTGACATTAATCTAGAAAAAGGAAAATATTTAGATGAAGATCTAATAGGACTAAAAGTAATATGTAACAACAAAGAAATAGGAAATATTGAAAAAATAGAAAACTATCCTCATCAAGACTTAATTGTTGTCAAGTCTTTACAAAAGGAATATCTTATTCCATATGTTTCTGATATAATATTAAACATAAACTTAGAAAAAAAAGAAGTGACAATAAAAAACATTAAAGGACTGATATAAATGAAAAATAATTATCAAAAACTACCCAAATGTTATATCGGTAAAATAGGTGTATCAGAAATATCGTTTTTAGAAAATTTTTATTATCAACAAGATGATATAAAATATAAAAAAAGAAAAAGAAAATATGAATCACCATTAAATTATAACATTTATAAAAGAAGAGGCGATTTAAAATGACTATCGATATAGTAACTTTATTTCCTGAAATGTTTGAAAACTTTCTAAATACTTCAATTATAAAAAGAGCGATTACCAAAGAATTAGTAAAAATTAACATTCATAATCTAAGAGATTATTCAAATTATAAAAACAAACAAGTAGATGAATATCCTTATGGCGGTGGAGCAGGAATGGTGCTTATGTGTGAACCAGTATTTAACGCTGTAGAAGCACTAAAAAAGGAAAATACCAAAGTAATAATGACTACCCCAAGTGGCATAACTTATAACCAAGATACTGCCATAAATTTAAGTAAGGAGACACATTTAATTATATTATGTGGCCATTATGAAGGCTTTGATGAACGCATAAGGACTATATGTGATTGTGAAATTAGCATTGGAAATTATGTTCTAACCGGCGGTGAAATACCAGCTATGGTAATTACCGATAGTGTTACTAGACTAATAAATGGAGTAATCAGCAAAGAAAGCCTAATCAGTGAATCTTTTAATAATGGGTTACTTGATTATCCTAACTATACTAAACCGGAAGTATTTAAAGGAATGAAAGTTCCAGAAGTATTATTAAGTGGACATCATCAAAAAATCGATGAATATCGTCATTCTGAACAAGTAAAAAAAACTAACGAACTAAAAAATAAGTAAGTGTAGGTGAATATATGAAAAAAGAAAAGAATTATTTTCTCCATAAAGACCAATCGACAAGTGAATTAGTATACATTGAATATAATAAAATGGATGGCTATAATATTGTCCCAAAAGCACAAAAAAAAGATGCTATCGAAGTAAACAAAATTGTCTTTGTCTCACCAACATTAAGCGAAAAATTAATAAGGAAAAAAATAGAAAAAAAAATAACCTCCTTAATAAATGCCTTAAAAGAAATAGATGAAGACGAAGATCCATCTGGCGATATTATTAAAAAAAGCCTTGTTGAAGCAGAACGACTTAAATTAATGCTAATAAACACCTATGTCAAATACCTAGGCAATACTTATCACAGCTTAACCCTAAAAAAGATTCAAATTATAATAAATCAACTAAGATTAAAATTATATATGTTAAAAGAAAAAGAATATACATATGATTATAACGAGTTAAAAGGCAAGGGGCGTTAAAAAATAATTAAAAAATATTGAAATTTTTAAATATTTATGTTATTCTTATATAGAAACGCAAAAAAAGTAGGTAATCCGCTTAAATTTATTAATGATTACTGGTAAGATAAGGAGAGTGACAATCGTGAATTTACTAGACAAAATTACTTCTAAACAACTTCGTACTGATTTACCTGAATTTCAAGTTGGCGATACAGTTAATGTTGGTTGGAAAGTAAAAGAAGGTAAAAGAGAAAGAGTTCAAGAATTTGAAGGAATTGTTATTGCTCGTAAAGGAGCTGGATTGTCTGAAACCTTCACCGTTAGAAAAATAGCTTCTGGTGTTGGTGTTGAAAGAATATTCCCAGTTAACGCTCCAGATTCTAAACTAGCTTATATTAAGGTAGTTAAAAAAGGTCGTGTTAGAAGAGCAAAACTATATTTCCTAAGAAATCGTGCTAGTGCGTTTAAACCTAAAGAAAGAAATTAAACTTTAACTTTCTTTTTTTTTTATTTTGTTATATAATCATAATAGGTGATTTGTATGAAAAAACTATTTAAAGATATAATGCCATATCTTATAATTATTATAGTTGTAATTCTTATTAGAAGTTTTATAATAACCCCTGTGCAAGTAGTAGGAAGTTCAATGAGCCCAACTTTAACAAATGGTCAAGTATTAATATTAAGTAAAATTGATTATCGATTAAATGAAATATCTAGATATGATATCGTAGTTATTGATACCGAAGATTCTCCACTGATCAAAAGAGTTATCGGTCTGCCAGGAGAACATATCAGCTATCATTATGGTAAGCTTTATATTAATGGTGAAGAAACAGAAGATAAATACGCCAAAATCACTGGTAATTTTGATCTTAAAGATTTGGGATATGACAAAATACCGGAAAACTATTATTTTGTAATCGGTGACAATCGTAACGATTCAGTAGATAGTAGAATAATAGGACTTATCAATATAAAAGATATAGAAGGCAGTGCCAATTTAAGATTGTGGCCATTAAATAAAATAAAATATGTAAAATAAAGTTTTTAGATAATAAAA
>JAEDMO010000064.1 GCA_016302935.1 Bacilli bacterium
GTTGCTCCGGTTGCTCCGGTTGCTCCAGTTGGTCCGGTTGGTCCAGTTGGTCCGGTTGGTCCTCCTGATGGCCCGGTTGGCCCCGTCGGTCCAGTTACACTTGGTGGACAGCAACAACCAACCACTACTCTATTTCTATTAGCCTCTTCTATTATCCTTAATGCTTTGGTATAATCATTATTTGTTTCTCCACATCCATTCATGTATTCACATCCTTTCATAGTAATATATGATTGCTATATTTAATTGATTATTTTATTATCCCAATTCGTTATAATATTTATATTTACATATTTTTACATAATTTTGTGATATTCTTTTGTTTTTTCAATTCTATAATGTTAATTGTTCGGAGGTGATATATGAATAGATAGAAAAAAATTTTAAATGGTGTTATACTATAAATGGTGGTGATATGGTGTTCAATATAGCAGTTGTTGAAGACGAAAAGGATTTAAACAGTTTAATTAAAGCCTATCTTGAAAAAGAGGGATACAATGTAGATAGTTATATTTGTGGAAAGGATGCTATTGAAAATATAAATAAAAATTATCATCTGTGGATACTTGATATTATGTTAGGCGATGATGTTAGTGGATATGACATTATAAAAAAAATAAGGGAAATTAATGAGGTTGTTCCTGTTATATTTACTTCAGCGCGTGATAAGGACTTAGATAAAATTATTGGATTAGAATTAGGTAGCGATGATTATATTACTAAACCTTTTTCTACAAAGGAACTTGTTCTTAGAGTTAATAACATTATCAAAAGGGTTTATAAAAACGAGGTTAATAAAATAACTTACGACAAATATTCTATAAACTTAGATAAAAGGATAGTATTGAAAGGTGATAAAGAAATTACCCTTACCACATTAGAATTTGATTTACTTAGTATGTTTGTTACAAATAAAAACAAATCATTCTCAAGAGATGATATCTTGAATAATATTTGGGGAGAGAATTATTTTGGAACAGATAGAGTCGTTGACGATTTAGTTAGACGACTAAGAAAAAAAATGCCTCTTTTAAATATTAATACTATATATGGGTTTGGTTATAGATTAACATGATTAATGCTAATAAATTACGAGATCAAATTTTCATTTTACTAATTATCATTATTACCATCATTATTATTTCTCTTGGGTATATTCTTCCAAGAACTCTACTTCCAATATATGAAAAGAATATATATTATTATTTAAAACAACCACTTAATTTAGTTGAAAATGATATTAATAGTAGTGTTGATTTAGATACTGAAGTTGCATACTTATATGTTGAAAACGATACGATTGTAGCATCAGAAAACTTTGATGATATTATTGAGATAGATAATTTGTATGAGTTTATCTCTCGTTTATCAATGAATGATTATGGTAAATTTAAATCTGGGAAGAAAACATATTACTATAATACTTCAAAAACAGCAAGAAGTTTGAAAATTGCAATTACCGATGATAGTTACATTGTTTCAATGCGAAAAAATATATTAGAAGCAATATTGCTTGTTGTTGGTGTAACTTATATAATTGTTGCGATACTCCTTATATTGTGGTCTAATAATTTGATTAAAAAGATTAGAAAATTAAAAGAACGTGTGGAAAATATCAATAATGATAATTACGATCATTGCATTACGCTAAAGGAAGATGACGAACTTTATGCGATTGATAGTGCGATAGAATCTATGCGTATTTATTTAAAAGAACAAGAAGAGTATAAAAATCAAATGTATCAGAATATTTCACACGATTTTAAAACACCAATTACGGTTATGAAATCTTATTTAGAAGCTTGTGAAGATGGTATCGAAAGTACAGACAAAACATTGCAAATTGTCAAAGAACAATTAAATAAATTAGAAATAAAAGTTCACTCCTTATTATATTTAAATAAAATTAATTATATCAAAGATAAAACTGACTTCTTGAATGTACTGTGTGATATCACTCCCGTTGTTAATACAGCAGTAGATAAGTTTAAGATGGCCAGACCTGATGTTTTGTTTAAGGTATCCATTGATAAAAAGAGTTCTAAATTTAGAGGTAGCTCAGATATGTGGGAAGCTATTATCGATAATATAATTAGCAATTTTATAAGATATGCGGATAAAGAGATTACCATTACTGTTAAAAACGGTAAAATTACGCTGTTTAATGATGGACCAAATATAGATAAAAATGTCTTAAATAATATTTTTACTCCTTATGAGAAAGGTGTTAAAGGTGAATTTGGATTAGGTTTATCTATAGTGAAGAAAACTTTACATTTGTTAAATTATGATATTAACATTAAAAATGAAAAAAATGGTGTTAGATTTACTATTGTATAGTTAATAAAAACAAGAGATTGATTATATTCAGTCTCTTTTGTTATTTTAATTTGTTATAAAAATTGTAAATAAACAATAGTTATAAATCTCATCATATTGGTTTATTGCTTTTCTGGGGTGAGCAAAAAATAGACACTTCATTATTGATGGAGTGTCAAAAGCATTAATTTAGAAGCTACATTCACTTAGCAAGTTGAATATTATTTTTTTCTTGTTAAATACATAATGTTGTAAATTTATCTTTTTACAAATTTTTTATATTTAAGTTCTAATAATCGAACAAATTATCTAATGGTGCCGATGACGTAGAGGTCTACAACTTTTTTTCCACAATAACGATTCATATGAATCAATCTATATAATAAATTTAAAATAAATCACTATGCGATCCAGTTTCAATTAAAAACAAAATTAAATTATTATTGTCTTTTTTATAAATCAAAAGCCAATCTGGTTCAATATGACATTCCCTACAATTTTGAAATCTTAAATTATTTACTAATTGATGATCTCTATTTTTAATATCTAATTCAATATCATTTGCTAATTTGTTTACAATTTCTGTAAGTTTTGATAAATCCTTATTTCTCTTTTTAATATTCTTAAGCTCTTTCTTAAAAGCAGAAGTCAATATAATTTCATATTTCATTAATCAATGTCCTCTAATGCATCTTCAAAAGATTTATACTTTTTAGCTTTAATTTTTCCAGATTCAATTGCTTCAACTTCTTCCATTGCACTTATTAGTCTAGCATTAGGAACTTCCAGCGAAGGAATAAAAGGAATACTTTTTTCTCTTACACATTGTGTCAAAAACATATTTAATGCAACACTTGTGTTCATTCCTAACTTTTTAAATAAATCATCCGCTTGTTCCTTTAGATTTTTGTCAACTCTAAAACTCATATTAATTGCATTTGAAATATTAGCCATATTATCATCTCCAATCTACATATAAAATACCATATTTGTTTATTTTTGTCAATATGTTATCAATATATTATATATATATTATTATATTCCTTATTTACGTATTTATTCAATTAAATAAAAAAACGAACTCGCAAAGAGTTCGAATAACTATCAATCTGGTG
>JAEDMO010000016.1 GCA_016302935.1 Bacilli bacterium
TTATACTATAACAATTATTTCTTTACAATAAAAAAATTCTAAATTACTTTAGAATCTTTTTTACCTTTTTATATATTTCGTCACTAATATCTTGTTTTGTTCTAATAAATCCATCTTTTACACAATCTATCCTAATAAAATTATATCTACTTTCCATTTCTAAATAAGTTTTAATAGAATTAACTTGATTTTCGTAAGAAATCTCATGTTGATCTAATTTTTCGCTTCTTCCTTCTTTTAATTTAAGACCATATTCATAAGGCATATATAAAAATATAGCTATATCTGGTCTTGGTAATTCTAATATTCCAAACTCAAATTCCTCTAATTTATCAATCATTTTATTTCTAGCGTCGACATCATCTAATTTACCAGCTTGATGAGCCATATTAGAATATACATATCTATCCAATATTAAATGTCCATTATTTAATTTTTCCTTTATTAACGGTAAATTATATCTTCTATCCGCCCCAAAATAACACATTGCCACATATGGATCAACTAAAGCTGCTCCTTCAGCAAACCATCCATCACAGATATATTCCTTACCAAGATAAGGTCCTCCCACAATCTTACCAGTAGGAGATTCATAGTTAGGAAAAGACATAGAATCTATCTTTATTCCATCATTTTTTAAATTTTCTAACAAAAGTTTTGTTTGAGTTTCTTTCCCAGAACAATCAGTTCCTTCAATAACAATAATCTTATTCATATTAGTCTTTTCCCTTAGTTAATCTTTTTTGTTTTTCTGTAGGTAAAACCCTATTTCCACAACTCATTTTTCCTTCAGGACACTTTGAAAAAGTACAAGGAGCACCTGCTTTAGCAAAAATATTTGGGCAAATATCAAGCACTAAATCCAACATTTTTGAAGCTACAATTCTAATTTCCCATTGAGCTCTATTGCATAATCTTTCTTCAAAAAAATGCAACAAACTTCTAGCATTCATAGTAACTATAATCTTTGTCTCACAAGCATTAGGTAACGCAAATCTTGCATCCTCTAAAGCTTTTTTCAAAGCAGCTTTTTCATTAAGACCGTCTTTTATATAGTCATTACATAAAGCATCAGTAATTTCCTTATATTTACAAAAATCACTATCCATAGATTCAATATATAGTTCCCTTGCCTTATCATTGTTATAAATAGCCTCTGGAATAATATATTGAAAAGTATCTTTTAAATCAACATATCTTTGGCTTTGTTGTGAATAACTAGCAATTCTATGCCTAACTAATTGATGACTGCAAGTTCTACTAATACCTTCTATTGCAAAAGTAAAACTAATATGTTCTATAGGACTCATATGTCCCATAGAAGCAAGCATATTAACAAACCTACATACTTCCTCATCGCTCATTTTAGACGCAATAGAAGAAACACCAGCTTTAGAATAACAAAGCTTACCTGCAGCGGCCACTATACTCTCTGGATTATCAGAAATTAAAGATTTTGTATAACCTAGCAAAAAAACCTTTGGTTCTATTCTTTCCATAAACATCACACTCCTACATTAAGAATAACATCATAACAAAACTTTGTAAATATTAAATACATCATTTTGACACAACTTAATGATCCAACTTTCTAGATAACAAATACCCCAAAAATAAGAAAATAAAACCATAAACTAAATCCGTAATATTATAATCTAAACTAAAAGCCATATTAATTAAAAATAACAAAGACATTATACATATTCCAATAATAAACGCGTATGTTTTCTCTTCGTAATTTTTAAACAAATAATTAATTAATTTAGCAAATATTAAAAATCCAATTAACATACCAAAAGAAAACGGGATAAGTACCATAATATTTTCATATAGTAAAGAAAAATTAGTTATACTACCCAAAGTTACCATAATAACTTCATATACCCCCATAAAAATAAGTAAAGCCGTTCCACTAATACCAGGAAATATTGATGCAAATGCATCTACCAAACCAGCTAAAAATAAAATAAAAAAATTAATATATTTATTGCCTCCTAAAATATTATTAGAAAAACTTCCCATCATCATAAATAAAAAGGTAAATAGTATTCCTAAAAAAATTAAAAAATAATTTATACCTTTCCTATTTATTTTTTTACTAAGTGGCCATATAGAAGAAGACATAAGACCAATAAAAAAAAGTAATGTAACAAATTCATATTTATTCAAAAAATATAAGATTATTTTACTTCCAAACAAAATAGCCACCAAAACACCCAACCCAGTATATAACAAAAAATAAAAATTACCCTTTTTATCATTAAAAAAATTAGTAATCGCATCTATTGCTTTATCATAAAGACCAAACAAAATAGCCAAAACAGCACCGCTTACTCCAGGAATAATTTTAGCAAATCCAATAAAAAAACCCTTTATTACTAACTTTATACTATTCATATTAATCACCTATGAAATTATATGTCTAAAAAAACAAAAATTAGTTACTTAACAACTAATTTCTTAACTTTTTTATAACTTTCTAAATCGATATCTTTCTCACCGTATAATATAGGCTCATACTCCAAATATTGTACTTCACCCTCTTTACTAACATACATATCAATGAGTAACCCACCAATCTGATTAGGTAATTCACATCTATCAATAAATATTGAACCTGATAAAAAACAAGGTACCATAAATCCCACCATATTTCTATCCAACATCCTATAATATCTATGAAAATGTCCTTGAAAAACTGCTTTGGGATTATCCTTAGTATCCAACTTCTCGATAGATTTTTGTATTCTAGTAGAAGTTACATCAGTAGCCCCTTTATCCGGATGCATAAGTTTAATAGGGATATTTTTATTTTTACCAATATAAACAGTCGCTTTATCCATTCCTAAATAATGAATATCATCTCTTCCTCTTGCAATAGCTTTACAAATATCCGCCCCAATTTCTCTAAAAAATGTAAAATCATGATTTCCAGAAATCAAAGAATAATTAACTCCTTTTAACTCTGGCCACATATAAATAACATAATCTAATACTTCATCATATCCTCTTATAAAACATTCATATTGATGTTCTTCTCTCTTAGAAACATAATATCCATCAGTAATATCCCCCGTATGATAAAAGTTATAATATCCTCTCTCATAAGCTTCTAATATAAATTTATTAAGAAGTTGCAACTGTTGTCTTTTATGTCCTAAATGAGTATCTCCAATAACACCATAACTTATCTTTTCTAAATCGCCCAAATTCTCTTTAATATTCTTAGACTTACGATAAACTATCTTCTTATAAATATACACATCATCATCTTTATTATATAAACTAATATTATATCCCTCTAGTTGCAAAGCCTCTATTATTCCATATAACGAAACTTCATCGACACCTATCTTAACAGCAGCATCACTAACCTTATCATTATTGCTAATTTTTCTAAAAATATCTCTTAATTCACTACTTCCCATTTAACTTCACCCCTTTTTCAAAACTAATTGTTTTGCCTTCTTATAATCATCTTCAAAAGTTTCATAATAAGGTAATTCTCCTCTAACAATTCTATCAATATTATAACTATTATCTCTTTTGATAGTAACAATAGAAGCACCTACGGTATTATGTTTATATTTTTTATTTTTAGCTATCTCTGGAGCCGTACCAACCAATCCAGGAATTTGAAAAACAACCATATTTCTTCTTACAAATTCATCACTAACTAAAGAATGACCTTGAAATATAATATTTGCCTTATCTTCACTACGCATAGCCCTTACATACTGATCAGATTTATAAGATATTTGATAAGTTCCAGCACCTTCTTGATGATAAAGTCTAATTTTAATACCTCCTCTACCTTTAGAAGGTTTAATAATAACATCCCGTCTATTAGGTCCCAAATAAATCATATCATCTCTCAAAGAACTAATTGTATTACCAATATCCATTCCTCTTTCCTTTAAATGCCTATGATCGTGTTCACCAGTTATAAAATAAGTAGGCATATCTTCTACATATGGGTAACAATTGACAACCACTTCACTTTGCGCATGAAAACCATGTGCAAAAATTGAACTTCTTCCCTCTTCATCATCTTTAGGATATCTTCCAGCAGAAATATCTCCCAAATGAAAGGCCATATCACATCCCATATTATACGCCCACTTATAAACATCTGAAACAATAGATGGTTGTGAAAAAATAGAACCATACCATGTATCAGACAAAACCAATATTTTTAATTCCCTACTATCGTTTGTAATTACATACGGATATCTGCTACCTAACTTCCCATCTCCAAAGCTAGTAACTATAATATCATCTTTAGTTTTTTCCTTATAAATATTTACCCCTTTTTGTTTAAGTAAACTAATCATTCCCAAAATAGTAATATCATCAGTATCAAATTCACTAGCTAAATCAGAAACACACCTATCCGTATTTAAAATATTCATTGCAAGTTCATCTAAAATCTCATCAGTAACTATAAATTTCTCTTTTTTCATAAACACTCCTTATAAAATAATAGAAAATGATGTCACATTAATATTGTTACTTACTCCCTCTATTTAATACCAGTATAACAAATCATTAAGTCAAATACAACCAAGTTTACAAAAAAGAAAACATTTCTTAACGTTTTCTATATCTAATAAATTTATATATTTCCATAACTATTAAAACAATCAATGAATATAAAAATAGCTTAATAATCTCTATTATCGGGATACTATTTGTTTGTAAAAAAGTAGCCAATACTGGAACTTCCATCATAATAATTTGTAAAACAATTGCTCCCACTATACTAAAAATAACAAATGGATTTTTCTTAATTGACACTTTAAACACCGACAATTTCTCACTTCTACAATTAAGAACATGAATATTTTGCATAAATACCATTAACATCAAAATATATCCTCTAACAGTCTCAATATCCATTCCACTATTCAAAAGTTTAACAAAAACAATAAATACAACTATACCTATTAAAAAGCCCGAAATCATAACCTCTGTAAATAGTTCTTTATTAAATAGTGATTCTTTAGTTGATCTAGGCATCTCATCAGTAATGCCATCTTCTGCTTTTTCAAAAGAAAGTGCTAAATCTTGAAGACCATCAGTAACAATATTTAGCCATAATAGTTGAATAGCTACCAAAGGCATAGGTTTGTTAAAAACAATTGATAAAATGAAAAATAAAACCTCTGCTACTCCACAAGAAAGTAACATATAACTAATTTTTCTAATATTACTATATGCACATCTTCCTTCTTTAATTCCTGCAACAATAGATTTAAAACTATCATCAGTAATTATCATAGAAGAAGTCTCTTTAGCAACATCGGTTCCACTGCCCATAGCAATACCAATATTAGCACTCTTTAAAGCAGGAGCATCATTAACGCCATCACCGGTTACCGCTACAAATTCCCCTTGTCTTTTATAAGACTCAACAATCTCAAACTTATCAAGTGGAGTAACTCTAGTAAATATTCTTTTTTCACGCACAAATTGATCGAAATAATCATATCCCTTTGCAAGTGCCACTGCTACATCATCAGAAGTAGCAACCTCATCATAACAAGAAGCTATTCCAATTTCCTTTGCAATAGAATAAGCAGTAAGAGGATGATCACCAGTAATCATAACAACCTTAATACCAGCTCTTCTACATTCTAAAACAGAATCCTTTATATCATCCCTTATCGGATCAATAAACGCTACCATTCCCACGAACGTTAAATTATTAATCTCTTTTTCAGAATATAAAGAAGCTTCAACACCACCATCCGCTAAAGCAATAACACGATATCCTAAATTAGCCAAATCTTCATTTTGTTTTATTAACTTATCAACATCTAACTTCTTAACCTCACCATTTACTAACATCGAATTACAAAAAGTTAGTACTTTTTCCAAAGATCCCTTAACCGTAACGCGATCATTATAAAATATTGCTGAATATTTATTTTCTGATTCATAAGGAATTTTACCACAAACTTTTATATCCTTAATATCAACATTAGCTTTCATTCCTAAAGCTAAAAAAGCCACGTCGATAGAATCTCCCATTACAGTAAATTTATCTTTTTCGCATTTTAAAGAAGCTTCATTATTAATCACACCTAGTTTAGCAATATCATAAGCATAATTAAGATTATCGCCAGTTATTTCACCAATATCATTATAACCAATACCACTTATATCATACTCGCTTCCATCAGGTAATAATATTTTTTTAGCAGTTTGTTCATTTACTGTAAGCGTTCCTGTTTTATCGCTAGCAATTACTGTACAGCTACCAAGACTCTCAACAGAATTTAATTTTTTAACTATTACATTTTTCTTTACCATCCTACTAGATGCAATAGTAAGAGCCATGGTCAAAGCTAAAGGAAGTCCCTCTGGCATCGCCGATACTGATAAAGCGATTACCGAAAGAAAAATATCATAACTATTAACACCTTTACTAAATAATAAAACGGCAATAATAATACCAACCACAATTATAAGCAAACTAATTTGCTTAGAAAATTTATTCATTCTAATAGTAAGAGGAGATTTAGCCTCCTTAGTATTAGAAACTTTATCCACTATTTTTCCAATTTCCGTATTAACGCCAGTTTCCACAACTACAGCAATACCCCTTCCAGTAATAACAGAAGTACCAGCATAAAGCATATTAGACCTGTTAGCAAGTAAAACATCCTTATCCAAAATGGTTGAAACTTTATTAACATTAACACTCTCACCAGTTAAAGTAGACTCATCCACAGTTAAATTTTTAGATTCAATAACTCTCATATCAGCACTAATTTTACAACCAGGACTAACAAATACAATATCCCCCTTAACCAATAATGAAGAATCAATAGCTTTTTCACTATTATTTCTTAAAACATTTACATTAACCTTAATCAAATTAGAAAGAGCTAAAGCCTCCTTAGAAGCCTTCCATTCTTGGAATGTCCCCATCAATAAGTCAACCAAAATAATAAATATTATTGCCAAAGCATCAATTACTTCGCCTATAATAAAAGAAAATATTACAGCTACAACCAAAAGTAACACAATCGGATCTAAAAACTGCCTAAACATAATTTTTAAAAAACCATCACCCGCCTTTTTGGGCAAAATATTTTTTCCATATTTATTTAATCTAACAGTAGCTTCTTCATCACTAAGACCATTTATGCTACTATCTACATTTTTTAAAACATCATCACTATCTAGATTATGCCAATTATAGTTCATAAGACACCTCACTTATCATAACAACATTATATCATATAAGCAGAAAAAAACAAGGACTTATGCCTTGTTCAAAATTTATAAATTATGCACCACTTTCAGTAGTAATTTGTAAACTATAGATAATATTTCCTCCAGATGCTGTATTCTCACAGTCAACATCTTGACCTTCAACCCACATATAAATTCTCATCTTAGTAATACCAGCTTTTAAAGAAAATATAGCTTGAGTTCCAGTCCAACCACTTGTAGTACTATATGTTGGACTAACATTTTTAAATAATGTTGGATAATCAGTTTGAGTAGCTTTACCAAGTAATACATTAGTAGCCTTAGGAACTTCAGCAATAACACCAGAATAAGGAATTAACGCTTCACCAGCTTCAGTAATAGTAATATCATAAACGTCCTTAGCGTTAGATACACCAGAAGCAGTATGAATATCATAGTTTGGTTCCCAAGAGTAAACATTAGAAGCTTCTGCAGCATTCAAGCCTTGAATAGTTGTTAAAGAAGACCCACTTGCCGTATTACCAAGTTCAACAAAAGCTATACGAGAAGCATTTTTAATACCAGTATCAACACCAGTTGCAGTAACACCAGAACCTTCAGCAGCCAAATAAACTTGAGTTAACGCATCAACCCTGAAGAATAAATCAAAAGCTACATATTTACCAGTCGTTCCATGAGTATCAGTTTCTTTAGTTGCAGTCAAAATATATTGACCTTCAGTACTAGGAGTCCATATACCACCAGCTGCAGTACAAGTAGATTCGGTTGTATATGTATCTCCAGATGAACAACTACCAGTAAACTCAGAACTTTCTATAGTTCCATAAAACATTTCCATTCTACCATTAGAATCAACATTGAATCCAGTAGATACTGGTTCAATTGTATTTGCCGTATCAGGGATTTGATTAACCGCAGCAGGATAAGTAGCTTGTGCTCCAGTTAAATCAGATAGTTGAATAATTGATTTCCAATTAGTACCATCAGCAGATATTTGAATACCATTTTTTGAAGCTACATTTACTTGAACATCGCTTACAGATACTGTTTTATTTGAAGTAAACCATGCATAAGTTGTTGTAGTTAACATTATACCGGTCATTACTAATATCAATAATAGCAAAAATAACTTTCTGCCTCTTCTTTTTCTTCTACGAGCGATTATAATCGCTGCTTTTTTCTTACGTTCTTTTTCTTCCTCTTCATTAATTTCAAATTTTCTTAAATCATTATTTTCCATGCCATACTCCTTATCTATTCCAACCAAAGTAGAAAGACACCCCTCGCTACTATCATATATACAGATTATAGCACAGTAATTTTTAATTTGCAATAGAAATTTATCACTTTATGTCATTTTTTGTCGTATCACTCACCGCTCAATATTTGCTTAGAATCTATAGTAATTTCAATAACATCAGCAATATCTTGATAGTTAAAATCCATAAATTCCTTAGGAAAATTAACTACCAGTGTATAATAATTAATCTCATCATATAAATAGCTAAAAAATTCTCTATTGGTAGTAATATATCTAAAATAAGTTCCATCATCATCAGCAATAACATCATCACTTACCTTAATACTAACATCACTATCATTTTTATATAATTCATAAGTAAGTGGTAAATTAGTAGTCGTTCTAATAGAAAGATTATACTCTAATCTTGTTTCCAATCTTTTACCATCTTTATTATTAGCAACCGAAAAAGTATAAACATAAGGCTCATCTCTAGGCACAATCGTAGGTAGTGCAATAGTCTGATATTGATAATCAGTAGCAATAACATAAAAAGCCGTCTCAACCTCTGCTACTCCACTCATATCAGACTCATATTTAGAAAAAGTCTTAGGAATAACACATATCAGTAGCACCAAAACCATTGTAAGAATTACCAATTTCTCAATTCTATTTTTTTTTCTAACCATTTACATCACGACCCCTTTTAGAAAAATAAATACTAAACAACATAAAAGTAATAAGTATAGAAATAAAAACCTTAGGAGTCATAATTACTTTCTGCCAAACCCCAACATTTCTAATAATTTTAACAACTCTACCAACAACCATATCATATTTAACAGGGTTATCCACATTATTATTACTATCCCCTTTAGTAACCACATAATTATCTTCTTTTTTTAAAACCCGATGCGTAATAAAATCATCACTCACCCTATAGGTTATAATATCATCTTCCTTAAAATCATCATTAATTTTAACAATAATTACATCACCAATATCAATAGTGCCCGTCATACTACCAGATGCAACTTCAAAAAAAGTATAACCAAAAAAGTCAGTATAATTTTTCTTTAATATTCTTAATGAAACAAAATTATAAACAGCAAAAAAAACAGCGAGTAACACTATAAACATTAAAATATAAAAAACAACATTTAAAATTTTATCTTTATATTTAAACATTTATATTACCTCACCATCTATTCAACATAAACGGATAATTCCTCTCCCAAATACTGTGTCAATTTAACATTAACCGGAATAGAAATCACCTTATCTGCTACCATCCCCCAAGAACTATCAACTTCATTATTAGCTTCATCATTCTGCCAAGAAATAGATACCCTAACAGTATTAACAGTAGAACTATCCATATCAGCAAGTGTAATTACCCCACTATAAGTATCTTTATCAGTAAGTACTAATGTATTACCACCAAGCTCTGTAATAGAACTAATAACCAACCCCGGTATACTTAAACTAGAAAAATCAAATTCAATATCATATCGCAAAGAAACCTCAACCTCTTCTGCATCAATAACAATATCAAAATAACCATCAACTAAAGGAGCTATCTTATTCTCAATTACGTATTCATTTTCATAATATGCAATTGAATCAACAACAAATTCCTCAGTTTTAGCCTCACTACCATTTACCTTAATCACAAATTTAGCAATATCACTACTAACATCATAATTCTTATTACTCTCAAACAAAGCATAAGTATCCATAGTTAAATATATAGTAAAAAAAAGCATTAATAAAGAAATTAATAATAAAACTCTTTTCATATTATTCATCTTCTAAAGGCTTTTTTACTTCCATAATAAAAGCATATATTTCATAAATAAATATTAGTAATATTGGGAATACAACTATAAATAAATAACCCCATCTAGATTCCAAAATTGCTAAAATACCACCTAAGTCACCATAAACATTACTAGTAGCAGCCTTACCAATAAAAAACTCACTAGATATTGAATGATTTCCCTCAACAACAAAAGTACTTTCGGTATCGGTAACTTTTTCTACATCTATTACCTTACCAACATTTACTACTACTTGATTTCTATAATTATCATAGAAAAATATTTCATCGCCCCTTTTTACCTCATCTAACTTATTCCTATTTACAATAACCAAATCATTTTCCTTATATTTAGGTTCAAGTTCATCATCTCTAATAATGATAAAAGATTTATCCCCAATTTCAGTTATATTATAATCATTATAATTTAAAAGACATACTGTTAAAAAAACTACCACAAATAAATAAGGAACAAAAAATACATACGACAACACTTTCAAAAAATTTTTCAATTTTACCACCATATAAAGTATACCATAATTTTAATTGTTATGCAATTATTTTACAGTATCCTTAACTCCTTTCTCTAAAATATCCATAGATTCTAAAATAAAGACAATATCAGATAAAGAAAGTAAACTATTATTAATACAGTTATACACTAACACATTATCAATAGTATTAATAAATCCCATGATGGAACCATCCTCTAAATTACTATCAGTAACCTTAATATTAATTAAATTATACTTATCCCTAATTATAGAAATCAAATCACCATCAAAAAGTAATGTAGTATTATTAATAATATTACTATAAGGACTAACCAAAAATTTAAATAATGAATTTTTAATACTTTCTATTTCCATATCACTAACACTATCATTATTAGATTTAATTACCTTAACCAGATAATTATAATCAGAATAAACAAGCAATAAAACATCAAATATCGTAGAACTATCATTTAAATCATTATATATTTTTTCCTTAAATATATTTTCATCAAGCAAATAATACAAATCATTAATCTCTCTCATCAAACTATTAACAGCCACACTAACTTGATTAATCTTATTTTCTTTCTTATTATTATTCCAAAGTTTAAATAATTTTTTATTATATTTAGAAAGCAATTTTTCCTTCTTAGCAATATCTTTCTTTACACTCTTTGTACAATCTTTAAAACTAGCTCTTTGTTCATATAACGTTTTAATAGAAGAAACTAAATATTTAAAATCTAAGTAATTTTTATATTCTTTTAATGTATAAGATAATTTCAAAATATCAGAGTATACATCATCATCTTTAACAAGAACCAATTCATCTAATATTTTCTCTATTTTATTATCTTGATAATCCTTAATATTTAATTCCTTATTAACAAACCTAGAAAGTAACAAAGCAATATCAGACCTTACCTTATCGTCATAACGCTTAACCAAATCATAATATTGATCTATATCAAGTTCACTTTGATTTCTTAAATTAGTATAGTATTTTTCAAAACATTTAATATTTTTATAATACAAAGAAACAAAACAAAGTTTTAAATGAATGATAATATCTGGACATTTCCAATATACCTTTTCAAAACAATCAGCTAATTTATCACTATTAGAGCCACAATCATTCACTTCTTCCAAATAAACACTCATATATTCATAAGCAAAAATACTATATCTAAAATCTTCTAATTTGACAGTAATTCCCACTTTTTTAAAACAATCTAATATTTTCAAAATACACAAATTAACATCAGCTAAATTAAGCTTATTAAAAAAACTAAGATTATAAAGCAAAACATCTAAAGAAGCCTTAGCAGAAGGCGTTTTTAAATCATTATACAAATACATTTTCTCTTCTATTTGCTCTATTTCTTTTTTTAATGTATCTATTTCCTTATCAACAGATACATTACTTAACCTCTTATTTCTCGAAAAAATTTCTTGATATACCTCTTCACGTAACGCAGTATACAATTTAATAAATTCTTCCAATTTCTTTATATAAATTTTAGTATTTTTAACATTATTCCTAGGTAAAACAGACAATACTTCCTTATCAGCAGCCACTTTAGTTTGTAAAAGTTCATTCATTTTGAGAAATTTCCTTCCTAGCATCATCTAATGACTTTTCCAAAAAAGCAACAAAATCATCTAAAGTTTTATACACTGCTAATAATTCACTATGTTCTAATTCTTTTAAATTTCCATTCACTTCATCCATCTTACCACTTCCCATTATAATTATAACCAACTTTGTAAAAAAAGTCTACAAAAATAGACAAGGATTTAAATTCTTGTCTATTTTATTACAATATATTTATAAATATCTCCAACATATACATCACCATCATACAAACTAAATGTAAGTTTATATGTACCGGTTACCAAATCAGGTTTTAAATATAAATACGTATTAAAACTGGTTGTTGGATTATTTACCATTAAATACTCAAATTCCTTATCAGTAGAAGCATAATTATTAGTAATATAATCCTTTATATCAACTAAATTATATACATTAGTAAATATTGCTGAATAATCCCTTCTATATAAAGATAATCTTATATTTGGATTTGCCAATCCTGAAGAATATTCAAAATTTAAAACAATAGCATTATTATTGTATAAGGTAAAGCCAGTATCTTTATCAACGACCAACAAATGCTCATCCATATCTGCTTTAAGACCATATATTGTATCTACCACATTTAGATTTAACGTAGTATAGTCAGATGCAATAAGGCCATAATATATTCCATCAGCAGAAGCAAAAGATTCTATTTTTATGGTATATAAACCACTTGCCAAATTACTATTTTTAGTATCAATCACAATAGAAGAAGAAACATTGGCAACCCTCTCTGCTAGATTAAATCTAACCGTTCCATCAAGTCTTGGGTGGTAAGTAACTCCATTATAAGTAAAAGTTACCCCCAGCAAATCAGCACCATTTACTTGAATACCATGTTCATCTATTATAGATAATTTAATACCCAATTTTTTATCAAAATAACTAGTATCATAAATCGTATTAGAATATACTTTATCTTGTACAAAGTTAGTTATAACGTTTAATTTTATACTATGACCAACGTATAAATTATTACTACTTAAATCAGCCGTTACATCAATAACCCCATCTTTATTATAATATACATCATACATCATCATTGAATGTTGAAGCCCTAAAACAGTAACAAGCGTATGATTAGTTGAATTTCTAAGTTCTAAAAGCAACGATTTATCTGTAACATCAGAAGTAATACCACTTTCACTAAAATCAACAATAAAGATAAATTCCTCTTCAGCTACCTTATTAGTATCATTATAATATAAATCATTAGCAACCTCATCATCATAATTATTAGAAGGACTAGAACTTCCCATTCTCACAAATCGTGACAGATTATAAGAAGCTTCTCCATATATATTAAATTCATTTTGAGCTGTTATCACATCATCAGAAGAAACAACATAGTAATAATATTCAGGTTCATTTTCATTAGCAAAATCTATCATTGTAATTTTTGTCTTTTCCGGGAAAACATAAGTTGAAACCAATGCCCTATGATAACCTTCTTGATAAAAAGGTGTCTCTGATTCAGCATATAAAGAATAATAAGCACTAAAACTACTTTTAGAAGTAATATCAACCACACTAGTAGCAAACATTTTATATTCTCTTCCAGCCGTAATAGCAGCTTCATAATCATTAGTATTATATAATGCTCTTGACAAATCAACATTAATATTAATTCTCTCAATATCATTAGTTAAATCATCAATAGGAGTAATAGCTAAAAGAGAAATAGTTACTCTTCCCATAGCACCAGCTGTAGATAAGTTTTTAGAGTGATATAAATAAAATATTAAACTAGGAACATCCGAAGAGTTTTCAGATAAATACTCAGTTGTACCTAAAATTGGATTTTCACTATCAGTAATAAAATTGGTACTTCCTCTAGTAATCCAACCATAGTTACCAGTCTTCATAGCAAGACTCATCACCGTATCAGCATTAGTACTAGTATCGGCAATTCTAGGAATATCTGCCTCTGCTACCAACTGAATATCGCTATTTAACTCATTAAAGTTAAACCCAACTATCGAAAATACTGTATTTGGACTTGAGAAATTCAACAATTGAAGTTCATAAGTACCTAAAGTTGAATACTTAGATGCACTCAAACTAATATCATAAGAAGCTATCTCTTCACCAATAACCCACATATAATAATTAGATTCTTCCGGAGTTGGAACAATATAATCCACCAAAACTGTATTGGTACTTTCTTCATTTTCAAAAACACTATAAAAACCATCTACATAATAATCATGATTGCTCTTATGTCTACCAAGAACATAACTACCATTAGAAAAGTAATATAATTCACTAGAATTAATAGTATCTCCAGAAGCATAATCAGTATTATAAAGAGCAGTTTCTACCCTACCATCACGATCATGATTATACATTCCAAAAAAAGTCATTCCAATTACATCACCATATGAAGTTACACTTTCATTAGTAGCAATATTCAAATTTTTCCCCTCATACATATATATCTTATTATTAACATTTTTATTAATAGTTCCGCCTTCAGCATCAATAATTACAGAAGCTACAACTTCACTACCATTAATATCAACCAAACTAGAGTAATTTTTAAGCAAATTAGCTCCTGTTTGTAAATATAAAGTAGAATTATTCTTAAGCTTCAAATGGTCTATTCTACTTAAAGTAAATAATGTCGTAGAATATTCATTAGTACGGTCAGTAGCACCCGCTAATTCAATATGAGAATTACTAATTGTTACAATATTTGCTCTTTGAATAGAAATATTATTTTTATAATCAGTATCCGTTCCATAATTATCAATATTAATATAACTATACCCAGTAGTAGAAGAAGCATTCCCACTACCAAAAATAGAACCACTCAAGTCAAAAGTTGTATGACCCAAACCATTAATATTTATAGTAATTCCTCGAGTAACACTTATAAATGAATAATCGTAATTCTCACTACCTGAAGCATTAGCTTCTCCTCCACCAAATACCGTTCCCTTAATAACAATATTATTTTTCTTTAAAGAAGTATTACCTATTGTTTCATAACCGATATTCAAATTTGTCGTTCCATATAAAACAGAAGTATTAGCGCCACCATAAACATTTCCCAAAATAGTAGCACCAGCAATATTGACAACACTAGCAGAATTATTTACGCTCTCAATACCAGTAGCAGCGGCATTACCGCCTCCAAAAACATGTCTAGAAACAGTAGTAGTACCATCAACATTAAGTAAAGTATTGCCAACAACAACAGCAGTCACACCATTACCACCAGCATAAACACTGCCTAAAACACTACTATCAGATACATATAAATCAGTATTACCAGCTACAGAACCAGCATTACCGCCTCCAAAAACATTACCCTTTATAGACGAATTAATAATATCTACATTTGTACTACCTTCTAAAGCAGCTTGATTACCACCACCATAAACCTCATTTTTGATAACAACATCTTCCAAATAAACTTTACTAAGTCCTGTAATTGCTTCATTACCACCACCATAGACATTAGTAATAGTACCAGCAGTAGCATTAATATCAACATTAGTAGTTTTACCACCTTGATTATTACCACCATAGACATTAGTAATAGTAATTGATTGAGCTTTTTCATAACGATAATCACCAGAAGTAAATACATAAGAAATATCAAAATCTTCCTTACTAGACATTGATAACACTTCAAAGTTAAAAGAATAACTACCGCCCGATGCAATTTGATTAACACCATAATAACGATTAACTTGATTTACCAAATAAATACCATTTTGAGAAACAATATCACTATTAGAATAATTTGAATATATTGAAGAGTTAGGAATATTCATAACTAAATCCCAAACATCTAAACTACTTTCAGTGTTATTAGAAAGAGTAACCGTAACTTGAGCAATAGTAGGATAAGTAGTACTTTGCCAACTTTCAGTATCAGCAGCTACCCAAGTAACATTTGCACTAACAGAAGAATCATTAGTAATATTCTCTTTTAAAATATCAATATTACTATTAGTAACATCCCCACTCATATTTGAGCCACCATATATATTACCAATCATTCCCGCTTTTACAATAACATTACTATCAACAACCGAAGCAGCATTACCGCCTCCAAAAACATTAGCAATTTCATTTTGAGTTTTATTAATACTTACATTAGAAGTAGTCGTATTAGCACGATCTCCTCCTCCATATATAGTACCAATATTAGCTCCATCTACCACTATATTACTAGTAGTTGTTACACCACCTTGATTATTACCACCATATATAGTAGTAGCACTTCCACTAGTTGTATGAATATTAGAAATAGGTACATTACCACTCATATTTGAGCCACCATATATATTACTTACAGTACTTCCCATTAAATTAATATTCGTATTATTAGTAATATCAGCTGCTTCTCCTCCACCATATACATTTACTACTGTTGCAGCATTTAAATCTATATATGTATTAGCAGTCGTTGCTAATTTTCCCCCTCCATATATAGTACCAATATTAGCTCCATCTACCACTATATTACTAGTAGTTG
>JAEDMO010000017.1 GCA_016302935.1 Bacilli bacterium
TATGGACGATTTATACTTTTCTAGTATGGTATAAACAATATTTTAATGATTAAAAGAGACTTTTTATAAGTCTTTTTTGTGTGTAAAACTGTCTAATTTGGTTGTATTAAGGGGGTAAATATAATATAATTATGGTAGGAATGGTGGGATATATGGCTAAGTTTGTTAATCGAAGTAGTTGTTATATTGCTAAGGGGGTAAAATTTGGTAAAGGGGTAATAATATATCCTAATGTAGTAATTGAGGGTATTGTTACTATTGGTTCTGATACGATTATTTATAATGGTTGTTATATTAAAAATAGTACTATTGGTGAAAATAATATTATTTATAGTTCACATATAATTAATAGTGATATTGGCGATAATAATTTGATAGGTCCTTATGCTTATATTAGAGACAATAATGTTATTAAGGATAATACTAGGATTGGTTCTTTTGTAGAAGTTAAGAATAGTGTAATTGATGATGATACTAGGGTTTCTCATTTAAGTTATATTGGTGATAGTACTTTGGGTAAGAATATTAACATTGGTTGTGGAGTTGTGACTGCTAATTATGATGGTAAGAATAAATATCAAACTCGTATAGATGATGATGCTTTTATTGGGTGTAATACCAATTTAATTGCTCCTATCAATATTGGTAAAAAAGCTTATATTGCAGCAGGTTCTACCATTACAAAGGATGTTTTAGATAATGAGTTTGCAATAGCACGAAGTGTTCAACAAAATAAAATGAGGAGGGATTAAGATGTTACTTTTTTTTCTTAGTTTAGGTAGTTATTTATTTTATATAATATTGAAATATCGTAAAAGTATATATATGTTACAACAAAATTCCTATAATACAAGTAATAGATATATTAAATGGGTATTTAAAAACTATGATAAAACTTTAATTACAGAAGATTTTTTATTTTTAATTATTTATTTTTTATACTATGTTATTGAATTTAATTTTTTTGCAATATTAATATTTGTATTTTATTTAGGACTTTTTTATTTGGAATTGAAAAAGGTAAAGTTAGAGCAAAATAAAAAGCCTTTTGTTATTACTAGTAGGGTTAAGAGGCTTATTTTTACTTTAGTTATATTATTTTTACTTTACACTATTTACATTGTTTTAAATTTTGATAATAATATGGTTAATTATTATTATATTGGTTATGTTTTAATTGGTTATTTTAGTTATTTGATTATGTATATTATTAATATTATTAATATACCTGTTGAAAGGTGTGTTTATTATTATTATAAACATAAGGCTTTAGGAAAACTTAATAATATGGATAATTTAATTAAGATTGGGATAACTGGTAGTTATGGGAAGACAACTAGTAAAAATATTTTGAATGACATTTTGAATATTAAGTATAATTCTTTTGCTACTCCTAAGAGTTTTAATACTCCTTATGGGCTTATGAATGCTATTAATAATTATTTAGATAAGTTTGATGATGTTTTTATTGCTGAAATGGGAGCGTGTAAAAAAGGGGATATTACGGAGCTTTGTAAATTTATTAAACCTAAGTATGGAATTATTACTAAGATAGGTATGGCTCATTTGGAAACATTTAAAACAATAGAAAATACGACAGTGGAAAAGTTTAGGTTAATTGAAATGTTACCTAGTGATGGTGTTGGTATTTTAAATAAGGATGATGAGTATCAAAGAAATTATAAAATAAATAATGATTGTAAAATTATTTGGGTTGGTATTGATTGTGAATGTGATTTAAGAGCGGTTAATATTAAGACAAGTAATATGGGAATGGAATTTGATATAGTTTTTGATGGGGTTAATAAGGAACATTTTAAAACTAATTTGTTAGGTAGAGCTAATATATATAATATTTTATCAGCGGTTGCTTTAGCTAGGTATTTGGGTATTAATATTAGTTCTATTAAAAGAGCTGTTTCTTTATTAAAACCAACTGAGCACAGACTTGAATTGAAAAAATATAATGATAAGGTAACTATTATTGATGATGCTTTTAATTCTAATCCGGAAGGTTCAAAGATGGCTTTGGAAGTTCTTGATTTAATGGATGGGTATAAGGTTATTGTTACTCCTGGAATGATAGAACTTGGAGAGCGTCAAAATGATTTAAATAAAGAATTTGGAAGATATATAAGTGATGTTGCTGATATGGTTATATTAGTGGGTGAAAAGCAAACTAAACCAATATTAGAAGGATTAATTGATAAGCATTATGATAGGGATAAGATATTTGTAATTAACGATGTTAGAGATGCTTTTAAACTGGTTTGTAATATTGATAATAAAAATGTTTATGTTCTTTTAGAAAATGATTTGCCTGATATATTTAATGAGGGGGGAAAGTAATGTTAAAAACAGATTCTAGAAAAATTACTAAAGGAGATACTTTTTTAGCTTTAAAAGGTGTAGTTACTGATGGGCACGATTATATAGAGCAAGCTATTTTAAATGGTGCTTCTAAGGTAATTTGTGAACGTGGTAGTTACGATGTTGAAACTTTAATTGTACCAGATACAAGAGTATATTTAGCAAAGTATTTAAAAGATACTTATAAGAAGCAACTTGATAGTTTTAAGTTTATTGGAATTACTGGAACTAATGGGAAAACTACTAGTGCTTATTTGATATATCAATTACTAAATAAATTAGGAAAGAAGACAGCTTATATAGGAACGATTGGTTTTTATGTCGATGATACTAGAAGGGAACTTAACAATACAACACCTGATTTGATGGATTTATATGATATGTTTTTAGATTGTTATGATAAGAATGTAGAAGTTATTGTTATGGAAGTATCTAGTCATGCATTAGAACTTGGTAGGGTTTTAGATTTGGAGTTTGATGTAGTTGCTTTTACTAATTTGACACAGGATCATTTAGATGTTCATGGTTCATTTGAAAATTATTTGATGGCAAAACAAAAGCTATTTAAAATGGTTAAAAAAGATGGGGTGGCTATTGTTAATATAGATGATAGTTATGGCGATAAATTTTTATTTGAAAGTAATTTTAATGTTACTTATGGAATTAAACCTGCTACTTATCAAATATTAGATTATGATTTGAAAATTAATAAGACTAAATTTACATTAAAGGTTAGTAATAATAGTTATGATATTACTTTACCTATTCCTGGAAAATATAATATGTATAATTTCTTGGTAGCTTTGATTAGTGCTGTAAGTTTAGGATATGATATAGAAGATGTTTTAAAAAAAATAGACCTTATTAAAACTCCAAAGGGAAGATTTGATATTATAAATTATAATAGTAATGTTATTGTTGTGGATTATGCTCATACACCAGATGCAGTTTTAAATATTTTGAAATCAGTTTTGGAATATAGAGAAGGAAAAGTTTATACAATAATTGGTTGTGGTGGTGATAGAGACAGAACTAAAAGACCAATTATGGGGGATATTGCTACAACATATTCTGATTATGTAATATTTACTAATGATAATCCAAGATGTGAAGATGAAAAACAAATTATGGATGATATCGTTTGTAATTTAGATAGAAATAATTATGAGATTATTTATGATAGAAAATTAGCTATTGAAAAGGGTATATCTTTACTTAAAGAAAAAGATATTTTACTTATTTTAGGTAAAGGACATGAAGATTATCAAATAATAGGTAAGGAAAAGACTCATTTTGATGATAAGGAAGTTGTATTAGAAATAATAAAGTAAATTAAAAAATCCCGTTTGGGATTTTTTTAATAATTATTTTAATAAGCTGTTTTTATAACTGTTATATTTTGTTTCTAGAGAAGAATCTTTAAATGTTAAATTAGCTTCTTTTCTAATTTGGAATAATGTTTCTTGATAGTATTTAGTATTTTCACTTTGCTTTTCTTTAACTACAGCGTCTATAACATCGTCTTTAACAGTTTTTAATTCTGGTTTTTTGCCTTCTGATATTTTATAGACGATATGATAACCATAAGATGTTTCTACAGGTGTTTTAGAATATTCATCTACTTTTAATTTATGCATTTCATCTAAATAATTTTGTTCTAGTGATGCATTATAGGCTTGGTCACCTAATTCTTCGTAGACGATAGAATCTTTATATTCATCTTTTACTTCATCAAAAGTTTTACCACTGTTTAATTTTTTGATAATTTCTTCAGCAAGTTTTTTAGCTTCAGATTTTTTAGTGGCTATTTCATCTTCACTCATATCAGAAGTAGTATCTGGTTTTACTAGAATATGTTTACTATTAACATCACCATAGACATTTTCTTTATAATAGTTATTAATTTCTTCTTCTGTAACGTGATCTTTCATATAATCATTTACAGCTTCGTTTCTTCTATAATCTAGAAGTAGAACGTTTCTAAATTCTTTTTCACTACTAAATCCATTTTGGTTAAGTAATGAAGAAAAATTATCTTTATAGTATTCTTTATATTGTGCTACAGTTGCATCTACTTCTTTTTTTATTGTTCCTTCATCTAAATACTTATCTTTGAATAACATATCATCGATGGTGTTTAATAAAACGCTTACTGAATAATATTCTTTCATATCTTCGTATAAATCATCTGCAGTAATTGTTTGGTTATTAAAAGTTACTACTGGTTCTTGACCGTTTTCTAATTTGGCAATTTCTTCATCTTCTGTGATTACCATAATAAATAGTCCTACGATTAGTCCAATAGCAAGACCAATAATCAATTTTTTGTTATCTTCTATTTTTTTTATTCCTTTTTTTAATTTTTCTTTTGTTTTCTTTTCCACTTGGATTCTCCTTTCGATTACAAATTATATAATAACAAATATTGTAGAAAATTACAATAAAATTTAACAATTTCATTTGAAATTTAATTATTTATAGTCTAAATCACTCACCATTTTAGCAATTTTTCCATACAATAATGTGAAAAGAGAAAGAAGGGGGAAAAAAATATGGGAAATTACACTTCTAGTGCTGCGATTGTACTTGTATTATTTATTTTGCTTGTAATTATACTAGGTGCTTGGTTATAATTTATTAATTCGTAAGGAGGTGTTAATAATGGCTTGTGCAAATAGTTGTGGCAGTGGATTTTTAATTGTAATTGTATTATACATTTTACTTGCAATTATATTAGGATCTTGCTTATTTTAATAAATAGAGCTATCTTTTAGATAGCTTTTAATTTTGGTTATATTAAGTTATTATTAGTAATAAAATAGGGTATAATCTTAATTTTTTTTTAATTTATTTTAAAATTATTGAAATATATTTATGATTATGATAAACTATTAAAGAAAGAAGTGAGAAGATGGGGATATTACAAAGTATTATTTTGGGGATTGTTCAAGGAGTTTGTGAATTTCTTCCAATTAGTTCATCAGCTCATTTGATATTGATACCTTATTTATTCAATTTTAATTTGGAGATGAGTAATTCAGCAAAGTTAGCTTTTGATGTGGCTCTTCATGTTGGAACATTGATATCAGTATTAGCAATTTTTTGGAAAGATTGGTTAAATCTTTTTAAAGGTGCTTTTAATAAGGTATTTAAAAAGAAAGATAGCTTTGAAAATAAAATGTTTTGGTATTTAGTCTTGGCAACAATCCCTGGTGCTTTAGTTGGCTTTTTATTTGAAGATATAGTGGAAAATGTTATTAGAGGTAACGTTTTAATTATTGCTTTAGTACTTGCTGTTGTTGGGGTGCTTATATACTTAGGTGATAAGTGGGCGAGTAAGCATTATAAAAAAGAGACTAGCTTTGAACAAATGAGTTTAAAACAAACTTTTTTGATTGGCTTATCTCAAGCTTTGGCTGTTATTCCTGGTTTTTCTAGAAGTGGTACTACTATTTTGACAGGTAGACTTTTAGGAGTTTCTCGTGATGCGGTAGCAAAGTTTACTTTTTTACTTTCAACTCCAATTATTTTTGGAGCAGCTATAGTACATATAACTGATTTAGTTATTACTAAAGAAGTTATTATCGGTATTATAACTTCAGCACTTGTTGGTATTGTTTGTATTAGGTTCTTGCTAAGCTACATTAAAAAACATGATTTTAGCATATTTGCTGTATATAGAGTGTTACTTGCTTTGGCGGTAATAGTAAAATTGATTTTTTCATAAAATCTTTTTATGCCCTTTTAGTTTAGTGGTAAAACAGAAGCATGGTAAGCTTCAGAGGACAGTTCAATTCTGTCAGAGGGCACCAGATTGATATTTATTCGAACTTTTAATAAGTTCGTTTTATAATGTATATAATTATTCTTTTTGCATATAATATGAATGACTTGACGTACACAAAAAAGTACGTTATAATTTATACAGAGAGGGGTGGTACTATGAACACAATTAATATAACAAATGCAAGACAAAATTTGTTTCAATTGGTTTCTGATGTTAATATTGGATTTAATCCCATTACAATAGTAAATAATAAAGGAAAAAATGCGGTTTTAATTTCTGAAGATGAATGGAAAAATATTGAAGAAACTCTTTATTTATCTTCAATTCCCGGATTGGTTGATGATGTAAATAAAATAAGAAAAAATGAAAATTGGGAATCAGCTAAGGAGTATGACCCAAATGAAGAATGGTAAATATATAATAAAATTTTCAAAACAAGCTGATAAAGATAAGATAAAATTAAAAAACTCAGGTTTGGATAAAAATACTAAAACGATTCTTAATTTAATGAGAGATGATCCCTTTTGTTATCCACCAAATTATGAAAAATTAACAGGTGATTTAACAGGGTTATATTCAAGAAGAATTAATAGACAACATAGAATTGTTTATGAAGTAGATAAAAATAAAAATGAAATACATATAATTAGAATGTGGACGCATTATGATAAAATGTAATTCAATAAATGTTTTGTAATTTTATTACTTACTATCATCTTTTAGTTCAGGAGTTGTTAGACTTGCTCCTTACTGGCACCAGATCGATTGTTACTCGAACATTTCTAGATAAAAAACTACTATCAAAATTAACTTGAAAGTAGTTTTATTTTGTCAATTTATAAACATACTTGCAAATTGATTATCAGTTAAAGTGATTAAAATGAGTATGATAATTTATTCTAAAAAATATAGAAATTAATCGTAAATAAAAATAAATAATTAATTTATGATATAATCATTATATAAGATAAAGTTAAATAGTAGTTTGAAAGTGAGTTGATCCTATGACAGCAGGAATATTTGTAAATATTGTTGCTTGGGATAGTTATCAAAGAAATGAAGATGTAACACCTTATTGGAGGGCTTTAAAATCTGGTGGAGAATTAAATATTAAATACCCTGAAGCAATAGAATTACAAAAAAGATTACTCGAAGAAGAAGGACATACAATCATTTCAAAAGGAATAAAAAATACAAAATACTATGTTAAAGATTTTGAAAATAGTTTAATAGAACTATAATTTAAATTATAATTTTGTGTTTTATATAAGAAAAGTGGGAGATAATTCAATGAATAAAGAAGAAATATTTAATATATTTTATGGTAAAGAAAAATTGGATGTTTGGAAAAAATTTCAAGAAATAGAAAACAGCATAGAGGAATCAGAATTGTTATACGAATATTTTGATGAGGTAAAAAATATGTTATATGATGAAAAATCATATATAAAGATGCGTGGTTTTAGAATTATTTGTAAGCTATCTAAATGGGATAAAGATAATAAAATAAATGATATTATAGATGTTTTATTACAGGTTTTAGATGATGAAAAACCTACAATTGTAAGACTTTGTTTATCGGCATTAAATAATTTACTATTGTATAAAATAGATTTGTCTGATAAGGTAGAAAGCAAATTAAAAAATATTGATTTATCAAAATATAAAGATAGTATGAGTCCTTTAATTAAAAAAGATATAGATTATATTTTGGAACATATTTAATTCAAATTACAACTGCAGAGTAATTTTGTAGTAAAGTAGTTTTATTAAATTTCTTACTATTTTTATATTATAACTAGTAGATCGATGAGGTGTTTTAATGGAAGAAGATATGGGGATAATTAATATAACATCAGGGGAGTTATTAAATAAATATCTTTCTGATATGTATGGGGGTGTATTTATTCCGTTTAATGAAGCTTTATCTCAAGGAAATTTATTATATCCACTTTTTGATGATGTATTTATAGATGAAAGGTGTAAATCTCTTTTGGTAACAAGGGATGAATATGTATCTAAGTTAAGTTTGGTACTATCATTTATTGATAATATGGATAAGTATAATGAGGTTGTTCTTTGGTTTGGTGATGAGACGTTTTGTCAAATAAATTTGTTAGGTGTTTTAACAATGTTGGAACAGGGTAATTTTAAGGGGAATGTAGTTATAAATATAGTTGATGAAAGTAGTAATAAGGTAATTAGGAAACATAATAATGTTGAGTTAGGAAATTTTACTTTAGAATATAAAAAACTACTTAAAAATATTGCTGGCTTAGATAATTATAATTAATAAACAGATATTATTGCTTATTTATGATTGTTAGAAAAATTAATAGATTTTATTAAAATTTATGTTATACTATATATAGTTATTATTTTATCTTTAATTGGTAGGTGTTTATATGTATTATTGTGTAGATTGTGGATATTTAGATACTAGAATTTGTAATGCTGGTAGATATAGATGTGATAGAAAGTATGAATATCATTATGCTGATGATTTAGAATGTTATTCATTTTGTCATCATAAATATAGTAGTGATGATGTTATAAGGTATAGAAGTGAATCTGTTAAGAAGTCTGCTATTAATGATTCTAAAAGTTATAGAGATGGTGGCTGTTATATTACAACAATGCTTGTTAATATTTTAAATTTAAATGATGATGATATGATTATGGATACGATGCGTTATTTTAGAAGTGGAGTGTTGCAAAAAGATAATAAATATGCAAAGTTACTTTTTGAGTACGATTTTTTAGGTCCTAGGATTGCGACAGCACTGGCAAATGATAAGAATAATGTTATGGTAAGTAAAAAGATGTTTAAAAATTTTATTACGCCAATTATTTTAGATATAGATGGTAAAAAGTATGAGGATGCAATAGTAAAATATGCTAATATGACAGAAGTACTTAGACTATATTATGGTATTGATGAAGTAGATGAATATTCATATTTTGATGTTAATGATATAGATAAAATGGGTTATGGAAAGATTAGAAAATATATAAAATTCTAATCTTTTTTAAATATATTTTCTAAAAAAATCCATATTAATATTAGGTGATTTTATGGAAAATAAAAGTATTTGGCAATATGGGATTAAATCTTTAAAGTATAATAAGTTAGATAAGGATATTAGATGTGATGTTTTAATTATCGGTGGTGGGATTGCTGGTCTTTCTTGTGCATATTTTTTAAAAAATAGTAAATATAAAACGGTTTTAGTAGATAAGAATATGTGTGGTATGGGGATAAGTGCTAGAAGTACGGGAAAGTTAACTTTTATGCAAGATTTGATTTATAATAAGATTAAAGATAATTATGATGAAAATAAGGCTTTAATGTATTTGAATTCACAAAAGGATGCTGTTAAGATAGTTAGAGATATTATTATTAAAAATAATATTGCGTGTAATTATGATAAGACTCCTTCTTATGTGTTTACTAGTGATATTAAAAAGTTAGAAAATTTTAAAAAAGAGATTGTTTTTTATGATGATAATAATATTAGATATAAGGTTAAGAATTCAATACCAGTAGATTATCCATGTCTTTATAGTCTTAGAGTTAATTATGGGGGAGTGTTTCATCCTTTAAAATATTTAATGGCACTTAGGAGTATTGTTAGTAAGGATATAGATGTTTATGAGGATACTACTATTGTTAAGTTATATAAAAGAAATGGTGGCTATGTTGTTCATACTGATGATAATCATATTATTAAGGCTACTTATGTGGTGGTTTGTACCCATTATCCTTTTTTTATTGTTCCTTTTTTCTTACCTTTTAAAAGTAGTGTGGAAAAGTCATATTTGATTTGTGGTGAGTCTGAATCTAATAAGGGAATACAACTTATTTCTAATGAAAATGTTAGTATTTCAATTAGGTATCATACTGATAAGGGGAAAAATTATATAATTTATGGTAGATGTAGTCATGTTGTTTGTAATCATTTAGATACTAGGAAGCAATATAAGGAATTGATAGATGAATATAAGAAATATTTTAAAGGAAAGATAAAGTGTTATTGGTTAAATCACGATATTATGAGTTATGATTGTATTCCTTATATAGGAAGAATTAATAATAGTAATTTACTTGTTGCTTGTGGATTTAATAAATGGGGAAATACTAATGGAACAATAGCAGGTAAGGTTATTTATGATATTATTATGGGAAGAGGTAATCCTTATATTGAGTTATTTAATCCTTGTAGAGGTTTATCTTGGAATAACTTTAAGAATTTGGTTATATATAATTTTAATACGATGAGCAGATATATATTAAATAAGTTATCTCCTTCGATGGGGTATTATGAGGATGATGTTAAAATAGAGATGATCGATGGTAAGCTTTGTGGTATTTATACTGATAAAGATAAAAAGAGGCATATTGTTTCTAATATATGTCCACATATGAAATGTAATTTGATTTTTAATTATAAGGATAAGACTTGGGATTGTCCTTGTCATGGTTCGAGGTTTGATATCGATGGTAATGTTATGTTTGGGCCAGCGGTATATGATATTAAGATAGATAAAAAAGAAACTTCTGATTAGTTTGAAGTTTCTTTAATTTATTATATTACCTAAAATACCATAAGATAAAATACTCATAATAATACCAGCGGTTATTATTCCTAAGGTAATGGCAATAAAGGATTTTTTTCTGTTTAATCCAAGTAATATAGCTAGTAATGCTCCGGTCCAGCCACCTGTTCCTGGAAGAGGAATAGCTACAAATAAGAATAATCCAAGATAAATATATTTATATTTGGTTATATCTTTACTTTTAGCTAATGATTTAGCTTCTAATTTATTTAGTATTGAAGCAATTTTAGGAGATTTTTTTAAAATGGCAAATATTCTCTCTAAAAAAAGTAAGATGAATGGAATGGGGAGAATATTACCTATTAAGCATATAATAAATGAAGAGGTAAATGGTAGGTTTAGAAGTGAGGCAGCGATTAATCCACCACGAAGTTCTAATATTGGTAATAGTGATATTAAAAAAATAATTATATTACCATTTAAACTACCAAATAAATTTACAAAAAAATTTGCTAATGATTCTGTCATATAACACCTCTTGTTAATTTTAACAAATATTTTTTAATATGTAAATAGATGATGTTTTATTTGATAAAATTAGTCAAATATGTAGTATAATAAGGTTAGTAAAGATTGGGTGATAATATGGAATTTATAAGTAAATTAGGAATTTCTACTAGTAATGTTAAACTTTATGAGAAGGCTCTTACACATACTTCTTATTCTAATGAACATCCAGAATATGAGCATTATGAGAGACTAGAGTTTTTAGGTGATGCTGTTTTAGAGCTTATTATGAGTGATTATTTATATAATGAGGAGCATTTGGAAGAAGGTATGATGACAAAGATGAGGGCTTCTTATGTGTGCGAAAATGCTCTTTATAGATATGCTCTTGATTTAGATTTTCCTAAGTATGTTAGGGTAGGTGAAGGTATTAAGCCTAATGCTACTATTTTAGCTGATATGTTCGAAGCAATAGTAGGAGCAATTTACTTGGATCAAGGCTTTGATAAGGCAAATTCCTTTGTTTTAGATATTGTTGTTCCTTATATAAAAAAGGGGACTGATTTTTTGAAAGATTACAAATCAGAATTACAGGAGCTAGTTCAGACTGTTAAAAAAAGTGTGGTTTATGAAATTGTCAGTGAAAGAGGTCCTTCACATAATAGAACTTTTGAATGTGTGGCTTTGGTAGATGGTATTATTATGGGAAGAGGAGTTTCTTCTAGTAAGAAAGGGGCAGAACAAGAAGCTGCTAAAGAAGCTTTAAGTAAACAAGCTAAAATATAGGGTATAGATTATAAAAGATAGTATACCTGATAAAATCATATGAAATACTCTAAAGATAAAAAATGGTGAATAAGAAATATCGGTATCATTTATTTGACTAATTATTTGAAAGTGAATACAAAAACCACCAAAGGATAAAAACATCGACGATAGTATTACTTTGTAGATATTATTAATATTTAAGCTACTTAAATATGATAATCCTTGGGTTACTTCTAATGTAGCTTTAATTATTAGTTTAGTAGCAGTATTTACATTTAGACTGTTTATTAGTATTTCAGATAGAATAAGAAAAAAAGAAAGAGTTCCTAAAATCATAAGAAGGGTACTTACTGAGTTACTGATAGCACTCATTAAAACTTTAGGAAAATTCAGTTTATAATTTGGTTTGATATTGGAATTATTTATGGTTAATTTTTTTCTCATTAATATAAGGATGATAAAATTTGGTAAGTAATGGCTTATTAAAATAATTATACTTAAGGTTTGATTGTTATTTAGAAAACTAGTTATGACACCTAGAATAAATAATGGATTAGAAAAATGAGTGAATGTTAATAATAAGGATGCTTCTTCTTTATTTATTTCTTTGTTTTCGTACATTGTTCTTATATTTTTGGCACTGCTAGGAAATCCACTTAGAATGCTTAGAATTAGAAGAAGAAAACAGTTTGATGATATTTTTAGATATTTATTTATAAATTTTCCTAATATAATTGTTAAATAGGTACCGAAGTTATAATTTATTAATATTTCACTGATGATAAACATAGGAAATAAAGAAGGGGCTAGATTGTTTATAAGGATGTTAGTACTTTGTTTGAATGAATCAAAAACTAATTCTTTATTCATTAAAACATTTACTAGTAGATAGATAAAGATGATAATAATAATTATATTTTTGATATTCTTTTTCATAATTCACCTATTTAAATATATGAAAATATTTAATATAAATTAATTTTAAAAAAAAATAAGGGGATGATTATTTGTGAAGATAAAGGCTTTTTTTAAAGAAAATATTAGTTATATTATAATATTAATAGTTACTTTTTTGCTTTTTTATATAGAACTGCCTTTTTATATTATGGCACCTGGGGGTACTATTGATATTAGTGATAAGGTTACTATAGATGATGGGCATAAGTTAAATGGTAAGGTTAATATGCTTTATGCATCTTCTTTAAAAGCAACTATTCCTACTTATTTGTTTGCTAAGATTAGTAATAAATGGGATGAGTTTCCTAATAGTGAAAGACAGATTGGGCATGAAAGTTCAAGCGATGTTGAATTTAGGGATAAGATATTACTTGATAATTCTGTGGATAATGCAATATATGTTGCTTATAAGGCTTCGGGTAAGGATATACAAATAAAAAATGTTTATAATTATGTAATTGGTAAGGTTGATGAAGCTAAGTGTGAATTAGCTATTGGGGATATTATTTTAGAAGCAGATGGTAAAGATATTACATCTATTAATCTTAATGAATATATTGCTTCTTTAGAAGTTGGGGATAATATAGATTTTAAGGTAACTGATGATAAGGATAGAATATCTAGTAAGAAATGTTCAGTAGTGGATATTGATGGTGCTAAAAAGGTAGGAATTTTGTATAGTCAAAATTTTGATTATGATACTTCTTCAATCGATATTAAATTTAATGGAAGTGAAGGAGGAAGTTCCGGTGGTTTTATGATGTCACTTAGTATATATTTAGCTTTGAGTGATGAAGATTTGCTAAGGGGAAGAAATATTGCTGGAACTGGAACCATCGATATAAATGGTGTAGTTGGAGAGATTGGTGGGGTAAAATATAAAATCATAGGTGCACATAATGCTAAGGTCGATTTGGTATTTGTTCCTTTGGAAAATTATAATGAAGCTATGTATATTGTTAATAAATATAATTATGATATGGAAATAGTTAAAGTTCATACTTTAGAAGATGCAATAAATTATTTGAAAGGATGATGTAATGGATAAAATAAAAAAGAATGTTCCTAATATTATTACTGGTAGTAGAATTGTAAGTTCAATAATTGCTCCTATTTTATTTTTAAATGGATTTTTGACTTCTGGTATTTTACTTTATTGTTATGGAGTGGTTAGTGATTTTTTGGATGGTTATACTGCTCGAAAGTTTAATGCTTATAGTGAAGTTGGAAGAAAAATGGATGCTGTAAGTGATAAATTATTTGCACTTGCTGTAGTTATTCCTAGCCTTATTTTGGGTAATCTTTATATGCTAATTCCACTTTTATTAGAAGGTGCTATTGCTTGTTTAAATGGTTATTATAGTTTGAAGGGAATAAAACCTAGAACGATTTGGGCAGGAAAATATAAAACCGTTTCTTTATTTCCAACTATGGTATTAGGTCTTGCTCTAACAAAGGTGCCATTTTTAATTAATTTATTTATTCCTTCACTTGTTATCTCAACTAAGTTACAGATACAATCAATATGTGAATATGTGAATGAATATAGAAGTCTTTTAAATAAAAAGGGGCAAGATGAAGATATTTTAGAGCCGTTGGAAATGGTTAAAGAGGAAGTAAGGCAAAAAGAAAATAAGTCTACAAAAGAAAAACTTATGGATTTAAAAGATGAATTTGTTTATTATGTTACTAAGGATGTTGTAATAGAACATCCAAAGAAAAAGGTTAAAATTTTAAAATTATAATATATGATAGTAAAATGGTGATATTATGAAAAAATATTTAAAATGGGTTTTGTGTCTTGTTTGTTTAATTATATTGTTTTTGATAATATTTTTAATTCTTAGAGAAAATAATTTAGCTTTTGATACAGCAATTTATAATTATATAATTAAGTATAAAAGTGATTTTATGTCTAATTTTTTTAAGGTAGTAACATTTTTTGCTTCAGTTTTATTTATGGTGTTTATTACTTTAGGATGTTTATTTTTACCTATTTGTAAAAAATATAAAATAGTTATTGCTTTAAATATGATTAATGATGTTATTTTAAATAATGTAATAAAAGTAATTGTAAAAAGAGAAAGACCTATTTCTTGGTTTTTAGTAGAGGAATCTGGTTATAGTTTCCCATCTGGTCATGCGATGGCTTCAGTTTGTTTTTATGGATTAATAATATATTTGTTATATAGATCTAATATTAAGAAAAAATATAAAATAGGAATTATTACATTTTTAACTTTATTAATTTTACTCATTGCTCTTAGTAGAATATATTTAGGGGTTCATTATGCTTCTGATGTAATTGGAGGGGTAGTTATTGCTTTAATATATTTAGTTATTTATGTAACAATTGTCGATAGGAAAATTAATAATTGATAATTATAAAAAAAGCCTTATCTAGGCTTTTTTGTGATTTAATGCTTTATTTAGTGATTTTATCAAATACACTTTTTATATCTTCTTTTATCTCATTTTTGTATTTAGGTATTAAATGAAGATGATAATGCTTTACGACTTGTGGTAATCCATTATTTTGAATTAGGGTTATACCATCTGGGGATAATTTTTCCATTAGTAAATCATATATTTGTTTACTTATTTTCATTATATAATTTAGAGTATCGGTATCGATATCTTCAATATTTATATAGTGTTTTTTAGGTATTATTAAGGTGTGTCCATTGTGATCTGGATTAACATCTAAAAATACTTTTACTATTTCATCTTCATATATTGTATATGAAGGTATTTCTCCTTTAATGATTTTACAAAATATACATTCCACTTTTGTTCCTCCTATCTTATATATTAATTATATAAAAAAAGATGTTATTTGACAAGTATTAGTTGCTAGGATGGTTAGGTAAATGCTATAATCATTATATGAATAGGTTGGGGAGAATTTTATGAAGTTATTATTTATAATTATAAGTTTTTTTGTGGGTATAACTCCATTGCTAGCTAAGGAAGAGGTAACTTTTTCAAAGTGTGTAGATGGTGATACTATTAAAGTTTTACAAGGTGATAAGGTAATTACGGTAAGATTATTAGCAGTAGATACCCCAGAATCTGTTAAAAGTGGTTCAGCGATAGAATACTATGGAATAGAAGCTAGTAAATTTACTTGTGATAAAATTAGCAATGCTAAGAAAATAGAATTAGAGTATGATGATAATAGTAATAAAACGGATAAGTATGGAAGATTATTAGCTTGGGTCTTTGTAGATGATTATTTATTACAAGAGTTGCTCGTGCAAGATGGTTATGCAGAGGTTGCTTATTTGTATGGCGATTATAAATACACTTCCTTACTACAAGATAGGCAAGCGGTAGCAGAAGCTATGAAAAAAGGAATATGGGATTTAGATAAAAAAGAAAAGTGGATTAGCAAGCAGGAAAGTGATGATGAAGATCATAATGATTTAACGATAAAGGAAATATTGGTTGTAATAGCAATATTGATATTAGGATATTTTTATAAAAATATGGTAAAAAAATTAAATAAATATAAGAAAAAAGTATTAAAAAAATAAGTTTTTAATTATGAGAAAATATGTAAAATTATGTTATCTTTTGCCTAGTTATTTAATGTTTTGTTAATTAGTGCTATAATCATTTATAGAAAGACTCTTATAATAAAAACTAGATAAGTCAAGTTATACAAAATTTGATA
>JAEDMO010000065.1 GCA_016302935.1 Bacilli bacterium
AATTGAAGTTATTTTAATTTTATAAACTTTTAAGAAATATGTTTTGTAAACAATTAATTTTATTAATTTACTTAAAGATAAAAATAATATATAATAAAATTAGGTGTTAATTATGAAGAGAAATGAAGTAGATAGAAGTAAAATTTCACCAATGATGTTGCATTATTTGGAACTTAAGGATAAATATGAAGATGTTATTGTATTTTATAGATTAGGTGATTTTTATGAAATGTTTTTTGAGGATGCCGTTTTAGTTTCTCACGAACTAGAACTTACTTTAACTGGTAGAAGTGCGGGTTTAGAAGAAAGGGTTCCAATGTGTGGTGTTCCTTATCATGCTAAGGATTTATATATTGATAAGCTTATAAAAAAAGGTTATAAGGTTGCTATTTGTGAACAGTTAGAGGATGCTAAGGCTGCTAAAGGAGTAGTTAAAAGGGATGTTGTAGAAATTGTTAGTTCAGGAACTATTTTAAGCAGTGATAATTTAAATGAAAAGGAAAACAATTATGTTGGAAGTATTTATGATTTTGAATATTGCTATGTACTTAGTTATGCTGATATTACTACGGGGGAATTTTATACTTCATTAATTGAATATGATAATAATAAGATAATTAGTGAGATATTAGGTCATAATTTAAAGGAAATAATTGTTTCTTCTAAGGTAGATAAAGTTTTAATAGCTAGTTTAAAGGATAATTATAAATTAGGTGTAACAATTACTGATAGTGTTATAGATAATCGCGAATATGAAAAAATATATGCTGATATTAATGATTTAAAATATATTACTGGAATTAAGCATTTGCTTTATTATTTAGTTAATAATTCTAAAAGGGATTTATCACATTTGCAAAAGGTTGTAATTAAGAATAATCAAGATTATTTGAAGATGGACATTCATACTATTCGTAATTTGGAGTTGCTTGAAAGTTTAAGATTGAAGGAAAGAACTTATTCTTTGTTATGGTTACTTGATAATACTAAAACTGCTATGGGAAGTAGAAAATTAAAAAGTTATATTGAAAACCCATTGGTTAATAAAGATATTTTAAATAAAAGATATGATATTATTGAAACTTTGCTTAATGAATTTATATTATGTGAGGAACTTAGAGAATGTTTATATGAAGTATATGATTTGGAAAGACTTAGTGGTAGGATTGCTTTAGGTAATTGTAATGGTAAGGATTTGTTGCAACTTAAAAATTCTTTGAAATATTTACCTAAAATAAAAGATATTTTAGGTAAGATAAATTTTTATGATGATTTTGAGATGGTTGATGATTTGTATGATTTATTAGATAGAGCAATATATGAAAATCCTCCTCTTACTTTAAAGGAAGGTTATTTAATTAAGGAAGGTTATAATTTAGAATTAGATGAACTTAAAAAAATGCGTAATGGTGGTAAGGATTTTATTAGTAGGTTTGAATTATCTGAAAGGCAAAGAACAGGAATTAAGAATTTAAAGGTAGGTTTTAATAAAGTATTTGGTTATTATATTGAGGTTAGTAAGGCTAATATTCCTTTAATTACTGATGATATGGGATATATTAGAAAACAGACTCTTGCTAATTGTGAAAGATACATTACTAATACGCTTAAAGAACAAGAAGATTTAGTATTAGGAGCAGAGGAAAAGATTATTAATTTAGAATATGAATTGTTTGATGAGGTTAGGAAAATTGCTTTACAATATGTATCTAAATTACAAAAGATAGCGAAGGTAATAAGTGAGATAGATGTTTTGCAAAGTTTTGCAAAGGTTAGTGAGAAAAATAATTATGTAAGACCAAAGTTAGTTGCTTCAAATACTGTGAAGATAGTAGCAGGAAGGCATCCAGTGGTAGAGGCTGTTATTAAAGATGAATATGTAGAAAATGATATTTTTATGGATGATAATACTAATATTTTGCTTATAACGGGTCCTAATATGGCTGGTAAGTCTACTTATATGCGACAATTTGGGATTATTGTAATTATGGCTCAAATTGGTTGTTTTGTGCCAGCTAAGGAAGCTGTTTTACCGGTATTTGATCAAATATTTACTAGGATAGGTGCTTCTGATGATTTGGTTAGTGGGGAATCTACTTTTATGGTAGAAATGTTAGAAGCTGCTAATGCAATTAAAAATGCTACTAGTAATAGTTTAATATTGTTCGATGAACTTGGTAGGGGAACGGCCACTTTTGATGGAATGAGCTTAGCCCAAGCAATTTTGGAATATATTCACGATAAAATAGGTGCTAAGACATTATTTTCAACCCATTATCATGAACTTACTGATTTATCTACAACTTTAATTCATTTAGCAAATAAGCACGTTAGTGCAACTGAGGATAATGGCGATATAATATTTTTGCATAAGGTATTAGATGGTAGTGTAGATAAGAGTTATGGAATAAATGTGGCTAAATTAGCAGGATTACCTAACTCGATTATTAATAGAGCTAGTGATATTTTGAGTATTTACGAAGCTAAAGAACAAAAAAGGGATGTAAAGATTCAAACCACTTTGCCTCTTGATTATGTTAATTTAGAAAGTGAAGTAGAAAAAGAACTTGAAAAATTAAATGTGTTAGAAATCAGTCCAATGCAAGCTTTGAATATTTTATATGATTTAAAGAATAAGGTGAAAAAGTAATTTTTAAAAACTATTAATAATTTTATTTAATAGTTTTTATTTTTGTGTTATACTTATTATAGGTGAGAATATGAATAATAAAGGTTTTACTTTAATTGAATTACTAGCAGTGTTAGTTATTTTGGTAGCTATAATGTTGATTGCTATTCCTTCTATAACATCATCATTAGAAAGAAACAAGGATAAACAGTATCAAGCTAAGGTTGAGCTGATTATTTCTAATGCTGAACTATATGCTTCTGATAAGAAAATAAGGGTAAGTGAACTTTGTGTTAAGACTAGTACATTGCGTGATGAGGGGTATGTTACTTCGAGAGAATTAGAAAATCCTAAGGGTAATAATGATATAGATGGATATGTTAGTTATGATGGAAGTTTATCAAAGTTACAATTTACGGAAGGTTCTCCAACAGGTAGTTGTAATTAGAATATTGTTTTTTGACTTTTAAAACTAACAATTAAAAATTAAAAATAAGCAAAAAAGAATTTTGGAAAG
>JAEDMO010000018.1 GCA_016302935.1 Bacilli bacterium
GGGCACGTAGAATTTGCCTTTGAAGATAAAGTTTATTCCTATGCCTGTTATAATTATTTAAATAGACGACTATTCGGAGGTATTGGAGATGGAATATTTGGTATCTTTGATAAAAAAGCCTACTTAAAATATTGCATCTGTGAAAAAAATCGTTTTATCATCTCCTATGGAGTAAAATTAACAAACAAAGAAAAAGAAAACGTCACCAAAGAAATTGATAAACTAATTAGTACTAACACTGAAATTTGGTATCCAGAAATAAAATATTACGAAGATGGTCTAATAGAAAAAAAAGATTTTAACGAAATGGCTAACAAAATATATAAACACGCCAATGGCAAATTTTATCGTTTTACCAAAGGAAAGTATAAAACCTTCTTCGTTCTAAGAACCAACTGTGCTACTTGTGTAGATAATATCTTTAATGCCATAGGTACCAAAATAATAAATTTAGAAGGAATAATTTCACCAGGAACTTACTATAGTTACCTAGAAAAAGAATATCACAAAAAAAATAGTAAAATAATATCTAAAACCCTTTATACAAAAGAATTAATCGAAAAACTAAATTATAAATATGTAAAAAGAAAATAGCATTACCTATTTTCTTTTCTACTATCTACCTTTTTTCTTTGTTCTGTATTTAATATCTTTTTTCTTAATCTAATATAATTAGGTGTAATTTCTACAAGTTCATCACTATTAATATATTCTAAACAATATTCTAAAGTAAGTTGTCTAGGCCTTTTTAAAACAACCGTATGATCACTACCAGCAGCCCTCATATTTGTAAGTTGTTTTCCCTTAACAACATTAACAGCCAAATCATTTTCCCTATTGCATTCACCGACAATCATTCCCTCATAAACTGAAGTTCCAGGTTCGATAAACATAATTCCTCTATCTTCTAATGAAGCAAGAGCATAAGCTGTACTTTTGCCATTCTCCATTGAAACCAAAACACCTAATTTTCTTTCACCTATACTAATATTTTCAATAGGCTTATATTCACTAAAAGTATGATTTAAAATTCCATATCCTTTAGTCATTGTCATAAATTCGGTAGTAAAACCAAGTAATCCTCTAGAAGGAATTATATAATTAAGCCTAATTAAATTCTCAAAATTACTCATATTTTGCATTACTGCCCCTCTTACACCAAGAGCCTCAATAACAGGACCAACATCCTCTTCTTTTACTTCAATTTGTAAATCTTCATATGGTTCACACTTAACACCATCTATTTCCTTAATAATAACTTCTGGTTTAGATACTTGCAATTCAAAACCTTCTCTTCTCAAATTCTCAATTAAAATAGATAAATGTAATTCACCTCTACCAGAAACCAACCAAGATTCATTACCGGTAGATTCTACCTTTAAACTAACATCTCTTTGCGTTTCTTTAAATAATCTTTCTTCTATCTTACTTGCCGTCAAAAGTTTTCCATCAAGCCCTACAAAAGGACTATTGTTAGTCATAAAAGTCATCTGTAAGGTAGGTTCATCAATCTTAAGCGTTGGCAACGCTTTTTCTTTTCCTAAATTACAAACAGTCTCACCTACCGAAATATCAGCAAGACCTGCAATAGCAACAATTTCACCAGCACAAGCTTCACTAATTTCTATTCTTTTAAGTCCAAGAAAACCAAACAACTTCTGAATTCTAAATTGCTTCTTACTGCCATCTAATCTTACACAACTAACCATCTCATTAACTTTAACCTTACCAGATTTAATTAAACCGATTCCAATTCTACCAACATAATCATTATAATCTAATAATACCGGTTGAAATAACAAATCATCGCCCTCTATTACTCTAGGTTCTGGAATCTCATCAATAATCAAATCAAAAATTGGAGTAAAATCTTCACTTTGGGTATCCAAATCCTTATTTAAACTACAAGTACCATTAATTGAACTAACAAAACAAGTTTTAAAATCCAACTGTTCATCAGTAGCACCAAGTTCAATAAATAAATCAATTACTTCATCAATTACCTTATCAATTCTAGATGTTGGCTTATCAACCTTATTAATTACTACTATAGGTTTAACACCGGCTTCAATAGCCTTTTTCAAAACAAATCTAGTCTGTGGCATTGGTCCTTCATAAGCATCGACAAGCAACATTACACCATCGACCATATTCATAATACGCTCAACTTCTCCACCAAAATCAGCATGCCCTGGAGTATCTAAAATATTAATACGATAATCTTTATAATTAATCGCCGTAGTCTTAGCAAGTATTGTAATACCTCTTTCTCTTTCGATATCATTATTATCCATTGCTCTTTCATTAACCTGTTCATTATCCCTAAAAGTTCCTGATTTTTGTAACAACTTATCTACAAAAGTAGTCTTCCCATGGTCTACGTGTGCAATAATCGCAATATTCCTAATTTTCATAAAATTCACTTCCCTTTTTTAAAACACCTTGCGTATTATATCACATTTTTAAAATAATGTGTATATTTTATTAAAAAAAAGAAAAAATGTACATTATAAACAATATCTATAACATACATCTTTAATAATTAAAAAAATCTTATTATACTTAATAGATTATAATTTTTTATTATTCAAAAATAGTATCATATTTAGCTGATATACCCTTTTTATACACCATAATTTTATCATTACTATCTAATGTTGCTAATAATATTTCATCAATATCCTTATATCCTAAAACTTTAAGTTCATGACTCAACCATTTTTCATCCTTATTCATCGCCTTTAAATTATTCATCATAATCTTACCATCAATAATAATATTTGCTACCAAACTACTAGGAATAATTTTTAAATCCATATCTTTCTTAGTTACTGGCTTCTCCTCATCCTTAGGCAAAAAACTAATCTTCCCATTAGTTTCCATCACAGCATAAGCAACCTCATCTATATTAAAATAACCAGCCCCTCTAAGCTCTTCCATTAAATCATTAATATCAAACTTAACCTTCTTTAACCCTTCTTCAATAATTTTTCCATTTTCTATAATAATACTAGGCGTCCCCGTAAAAAACCTTCTTAACTTAATGCTTTTTAAAGTGACATAAGAAACCAATGCTCCAGTAAGTCCAAACACCAACATACAAATAACACCATCTAAAAAAGATTTATTTAAATCTAAAGAAATATCCGCCGCCACACTTCCAATAGTAATACCAACAATATAATCAAATAAATTAAGTTGGGATATTTGTTTCTTACCCATAACTTTTGCTAACAAAAACAATACAACAATTGTAACTACACTTCTAATAAATACCGATCCCATTGTTTGATAATCCATAAATAATCACCCTTTATATTATAACCAAATTAAAAATTATCATACAATTTATCAAAAAAAAGAGATTAATCTCTAATTTACATTAAAATCTACTAATTTTATTTTATTATTACTATAAACAAAAGTATATTCATAATAATCAAGCTTATCTTTTATATTATCATAATTATTATTCAAGTAATTTAAAGCTAAAGTACTAAAAGAAATCTTATTATTGTCTCTACTAATAGTTGCAATCTTATTATTCTTACTAACAAAATCAATATAGCTACCATATAAATCAATACTATTCTCATCATCAGCAGTATCACCAAATAAATAATTTAAAAAAACCGTATACCTATTATTATTATTTTTATATTCTACTACTTTATCAGCCATAACATAACTAACTTCATCATGTGCACTATGTGACTCATTTAAAATATATTTATCACCAATCTCATCATAATTCCACAAGATATGATCCTTATCACCATAATAAGAAGAACAATAAATATTCTCATTTTTATATCCTAAATCGATAATACTAGAATCAGTGAAATATTTTTGTAAAGAAGAAGCAGGAAATTCCTTTAAATCAAACTCTTCTCCATAATCACTCACATACTCATTATATATATAAATTAATTTATCCTGATTTGTAATATCATTTATACTGCTATATTTTAAATACATACCTAACTCATTATCAATAATATCTAAAATTCTTTTGCTAATATCCACATTATCTATATTATTATCAATAGAATTATCATTATTATAAACTTTCTTTTCTTTATCACAACCAATAGTAAAAATCAAAAAGAAAAAACTAAATACCAAAGTTATACTTCTTTTCATCAAATTAAAACCTCCAAAAATATTATAACACATATAAAAGAATTAACCAATTAATTTGGCTAATTCTTCTTCTTCTTTCTTTAATTTTTCCCTCTCTTCAGAAACTAAATGAGAAGGAGCCTTACTAACATAAGAAGGATTATTAAGCAAATTTCTTCTTCTAGCAATACTTTTTTCTAAATTTTCACATTGTTTTTTCTTAAAAATTAAATCTTCTTCTGTTTCCTCTTTTTCATAATACAAAGTAATATTATAAATACCACTTATTACCTCATATTTAGTAATATTTAATTCCGTATCAATGATATTATCATCTAATTTCAACATCTTTTTAATCAAAGTATAATCGCTATCATTATTAATTTTAACTTTAAAATTCTTACCAATATTATTTTCTTGTTTAACATTTCTAAAATTTGCTACAAACTCAATTAAATTATCTATTACCTTAGCATCTTGTTCAAATACCAAATTTAAATCATATTTTGGATAAGTACTGATCATAATAGAATCATTATCTTTAAAAGGTAAATTTTGATAAATCTCTTCGGTTACATAAGGCATAAATGGATGTAGCATCTTAATAATACCCATTAAAACATAATATAAAGTACTCTTAGTAGCATCTGTATCACTACTAAATTTAGCCATTTCTATATAATTATCACAAAAATCATTCCAAACAAATGAGTATATAATGCTACCGGCATTATTAAATTCATATTTATCCATATATCTTCTTACATCTTTAACTACCTTTTCATATTTAGTTAAAATCCATTTATCTGACATATTCAAATTATCAAAGTTAACTTCTTTCAAAGAAGATATATTCATTAAACAAAATCTAGAAGCATTCCAAAGCTTATTAATAAAATTCCAAGTAGATTTAACTTTTTCTTCATCATAACGTAAATCTTGACCAGAAGCACTACTAGTAGCTAAGAAAAATCTTAAACTATCAGCACCATATTTATCAATAACATCCATAGGATCTACTCCATTACCTAAAGATTTACTCATCTTACGACCATTTTTATCCCTAATAAGACCGTGAATTAAACAATCCTTAAATGGACGTTCATTAGTAAAATGTAATCCTTGGAAAGTCATTCTATTAACCCAAAATGGAATAATATCATATCCAGTGACTAAAACATCATTAGGATAATGTCTTTTTAATAAATCGGTCATATTAGGCCAACCTAAAGTAGAAAACGGCCAAAGGGCACTACTAAACCAAGTATCTAAAACATCACTATCTTGTACCCAACCAAAAGAATCAGGTGGATTTACTCCAACATAAACTTCCTCACCACGATACCAAGCAGGAATCCTATGTCCCCACCATAATTGCCTTGATATACACCAATCATAAGTTATCTCCATCCAATGGTTCATTATCTTTTCAAATCTTTCTGGTACAAAATTAACCTTAGTATCCTTATTCTTTTGATTTAATAATACCCTATCTGCTAAAGGACGCATTTTTACAAACCATTGTTTAGATAAATAAGGTTCTACCATTACATCAGTTCGTTCACTATGACCAACCGCATGTACAATTTTTTCTACCTTAATAAGTAACCCTAATTCTTCCAAATCTTTAACTACAGCTTCTCTACATGCAAATCTATCCATAGAAGCATACTTAAAGGCATTTTCATTCATCGTCCCATCAGGATTCATTACTATTATTCTATCTAGATTGTGTCTATTACCAACTTCAAAATCATTAGGATCGTGAGCAGGCGTAATTTTAACAACACCAGTTCCAAATTCCGGATCAGCATGAACATCCCCAATTATTGGAATTAACTTATTAACAAGTGGCAACTTAACCTTCTTACCTATCAAATCCTTATATCTATCATCGGATGGATTAACCGCTACCGCCGTATCACCAAATAAAGTTTCTGGTCTAGTAGTAGCAACAGACAAATAATCATCACTATCTTCCAAATAATATTTTATATGATAAAAAGCACCCTCTACATCTTTATAAATAACTTCCTCATTAGATAACGCTGTCATCGCCTCAGGATCCCAATTAATTATTCTTTCTCCTCTATAAATTAAACCTTCATTATATAAATCTACAAATACCTTTTTAACAGCATCACTAAGACCATCATCCAAAGTAAATCTTTCCTTTGAATAATCTAAACTAAGACCCAACTTTGCCCATTGTTCATGAATAGTCTTCGCATACTCCTCTTTCCATTCCCATGCATGTTTAAGCCATTCTTCCCTATCCATACTTCTAGGATTATATCCCAATTCCTTCAATTTTTTATCTATTTTAGCTTGCGTAGCAATACCCGCATGGTCCATTCCAGGAAGCCAAAGCGCATCATACCCATCCATTCTCTTATAACGAATAATAATATCTTGTAAAGTTGTATCCCACGCATGACCTAAATGAAGCTTTCCTGTTACATTAGGAGGAGGAATAACTATCGTAAAAGGTTCTTTTGACAAATCGCCTGCTTGAAAATAGTTATTATCCTTCCAAAATCCATACTTACCGCATTCTATGCTCAAATGATCATACTTCTTATCTAACATAATAAAACTCCTTTCAAAAAATAAAAGCAATCTAACAAAAGGACGAATTATCTCGTGGTACCACCTTTCTTATAGATTGCTCTATCACTCAAAATATTAACGCTATTAACGATATACTCTACTAAAATTTCAAGTATATAACTCCCAAGCTACCTTCGATTACATCATTTAAGGAAACTCACACCAATCTGCTTCCCTCTCTCATAAACGAATATAACCTACTCCTCTTGTTCCAAGTCCATAAAATTAAATTAACATATACATAAATTATATAACAAAATATTTATTTTAGCAAACTTTTTTTAATATAATATTAATAATATTTAATTATTATAAACAATTAACTGATGTTGAGCCCTTGAACAAGCAACATAAAATAAATATTTTTCATTCTCTTTATACCTATTATTAGGCTTTGTATAAACAATTACCGAATCAAATTCCAATCCCTTAGCTACATAAGAAGGAACTATCACTAAATCTCTTTTAAAATTATAACTATTAGAAGATAACAACTCTAACCCCATTACCTCATTGCTAAGTAACTCATATAAATACTCAGCTTCAGAATCATTTTTAGTAATAATCGCTATACTCTTACCAATATTTTTCAAATAATTAATATCAGCAAGTAACATTTCTTTCAAATTATCATTCTCGCATCTACTTATTACCTCTTTATTATCACCCTTACGAATTGCTACCACATAATTTAAACCCAATATTTTATTAATATAATTAATAATATTTTCACTACTACGATATGTCTTAGTAAGTTCCAAATACCTACTTTTTACATTAAATATTTCACATATTTCTTCTAAAGAATTATATTTATAATAAGGATTAATCGTTTGATTAACATCACCAAGTATTGTAAAAGAAGCTTTTTTAAATATCTTACTTAAAATAATATATTGTAACTTAGTATAATCTTGAGCCTCATCCACCACAACTTGCAAAATATTCACATTATAATCAAATCCATTAAGTAACCCTTTCATATAAGCAAACAAACAAGCATCTTCATAATTAAGTTTCTTTTTATTAACAAAATTAACAATCCCACTATCAGATAAATTTGAAAACGTACAAAAATTACTTCTATAAAAATCCATATATATTTTTTTATAATCACAATCTATATTTAAAGCTTCTAATAACAGCCTTCTAATACTCTTAGCTTTTGTTTTATTACCCCTATATTCATTTTCACTTATTTTAATACTAATTGCATTAATTCTTTCAAACAAAGGAAACTTACTATATCTATCCTTTAACATATAATTAAGATCTTCTACATCATAAGTAACATATTTATCAATAACTACTTCTTTAACAAACATAGCCTTATTAACCAAATAATCAATATAAAGATTAATATTATTAATTATTTCATCACTTTGCTTATAAATAACCAAATCAACATTATCCACATTATACTTATAGTATCTTGATATAAAATCTGTAAAACTTTCTATTTCCTTATACTCATAAATACTACTTTCTAAAAATTTATGAAAAGTAGTTTCTAAAGTATTTTCCTCCCCTAACTCCGGTAATACATTAGAAATATATTCTGAAAATATTCGATTAGGTGAAAATATTAAAACATTTGATGAAGTTAAATTCTTTATTTTATATAAAAGAAAAGCTATTCTATGTAAAGCTACTGAAGTTTTACCAGAACCGGCAATCCCCTGAACCACCAAATTTTTATCACTAGTATTTCTAATTATCTTATTTTGTTCCATTTGAATTGTATTGACAATATTCTTCATTTTTGAAGAAGACGAACTAGCAAGTACTTCCTGTAATAATTCATCATCAATATTAATACTATTATCAAATATATGAACAAACTTTCCATTTTCTATTTTATATTGTCTTTTTCTTTTTAAATTACCATTAATTAACCCACTTGGAGCCAAATAAGAAGCCTTACCAACTTCATAATCATAAAATAAACTTGCAATAGGGCTTCTCCAATCATGAACCAAATAATTCATATTATCAGAAACATAAGTAATACCAATATAAATATTTTCTTCCCTAGCATCATCGCTTTCAAATATAATAGAACCAAAATAAGGATTATTCTGAATTTTATAAAGCTTCTTAAAATAACTACCTTTCTTACTCATAAGATAAACATCAAAATCAGATTCCGCCATCATTGAACGCATTTCAGTAGGATCAAGTTCTGCCTTAGTATCCCAAATATATTTCTTAAATTCTAATATCTTATCATTATCATCATAAAGTTCTTGTCCTAATGAAGACAACTTTTCCCTAATTACCCTTAATGTATCATCTAGATGCTTATTTTCCAAAGTTAAATCCTGAGGTGACAAATTCATAAAAAAACTCCTCCTAACTCTTGAAAACCAAACAAAAAGATAGCTACAACTACAAGCTATCATTACTTTCCATAAAAAAATGGCGCCTCAACTAGGACTTGAACCTAGGACCCCTTGATTAACAGTCAAGTGCTCTAACCGACTGAGCTATTGAGGCATCTCTTAAAGAACGCATATTAATAATATAATAAATATTTACTTTTGTCAATAACTATAATGTGTATTTTTACTTTTTTTTACTATTTTTAATATACTTTATTAGATAAGGAGGCTAAAAATGCATAATAAAGATGAAGAATTTAGCTTTTTAATAGCTTTCGGTATTCTAACTATCTTAAATCTTGTTAACTTCTTTTTAGTTTTTGACCAATATAATCGTCACCATAACAAAAAAAGTTTAACCAAAAAACAAGAAGATATAATATTATTCATAAATAGAATTTTATATATAACTCTAGCCCTATATTTTTTCTACTATAATAAAAAACAATATGAACAAAATAAAAATTCCCCTGATTATATTGTTGAAAATAGCTACAAAGAAGTTATTGTTTCCTTCTTATTACTAACAGCAGCCTTAGTAAACTTAACGGTTCGTAATTACGAAATTGAAGATATTTAACGTTAAATTATCCTTTTCACAAATAAAAAAATATTATATAATTAACTCAGGTGATCTTATGATAGGTAAAATTTTAAAAACAATGAGAAAAAACAAAAAACTAAATCAAAAACAATTAGGGAGTATCATCGGTGTTGCCCAAACGACATTATCCGGTTACGAAACAGGATATAGTAATCCTGACTTTGCACTAATAAAAAAAATAGCAGACTCTTGTGATTATGATATCGTCTTTATAAATCGCAACACTAAAGAAAAAATAATTGCCAAATAATAATATAAACAAAAAGAAGAATTTAAACTAATTCTTCTTTTCTATATTATTAAGTAAATCATCAATCGTCATAATTCTATCGTCAATAGCAGCCAAAGATACTTCCCTTTTTGAAGGTTTTTTCTCATCTTCACTTACCAATACAGCTTCTTTTCCTTTTGAATCACTAGAAGAAACATCCCTACTAATAAGCTGTGCAACCTTAAATACATTTATTACCTTATCACGAACAATATAACTACCATTACTATATCTATCCATAATCGGTAAATCAGCATATTTTATAATCTTCACCTCTAAATTAGTAACTATTCCAATATTTGATTTAGTATTATTTATAAATAACTTAACGATTTGACTAGGATTACTCTTAATTGGTTTCATTAGTAATAATCCCCTATTAGCTCTACTACCCTTTTCTATTTCACTAAATTTTATTCTCTTACCAGTTCCCTTATCAGTGACAATTGATACATAATCTATATTCTTATCAAATACCATTCCGCTAACTACTTCATCATCTTTCAAACTAATACCTTTAACTCCACTAGCCTTAAGACCTACTACAGAAACCGCTGAAACTGAATACCATAATCCATATCCATTCTTAGTTGCAATAAACACACTATCATCATTATTACAACTAACATCAACCACCTCATCATTATCCTTCAAATTCATCATAGCTATTGGCTTAGAATATCTTTGAACTTTAAAATCAACTAATTTAGTTCTTTTAATCATACCATTCTTAGAAAAACTAGTTACATAAACATCGTCATTAAAATCATAAACAGCTACCGCACCAATTATTTTTTCTTCACTTTCTATTGGCACAATATTACTAATATGTTTACCTAAATCTTTCCACTTAAGCTCAGGAATTTCATATACCGGTAAATATATATAATTACCTCTACTGGTAAATATCAATATTGTATTAACTGTATTAATATTGAAAAGACCAATTAAATAATCCCCTTCTTTTACACCAGTCATTTCCCCTAAAGAAGAATTATAACTTCTAAGTGGAACTCTCTTAATATAACCCTCTTTAGTTAAACAAACAACCACATCTTCCTTAGGCAACATCAAAGAAGTATCGATTTTAATCTCGGCTTCCTCTTCCTTAATATCAGTAATTCTCTCAACCGTATATTCTTTTTTTATTTTCCTAAGTTCTTCCTTAATAACATTACAAAGCTTATGCTCATCATTAATTATCTCCGTCAAAGCAGCAATTATCTTTTCTAAAGTTGCTAATCTTTCCTTCAAAAGCATAATATCAGTATTTGTTAATTTATAAAGTTGTAAAACTACGATTGCTTCTGCTTGTTCTAAAGAAAACCCATACTTAATAACTAAATTTTCCTTAGCATCACTTTTATTTTTACTAGCTCTAATCGTCTTTATCACTTCATCCAAGATGCTAATCGCCTTAGCTAAACCTTCCGTAATATGATATTCTTTTTCTGCTGTTGCTAAATCAAATTTACTTCTCTTATAAACAACTTCCTTTTGATGATCAATATAAGCATCTAATATACCAAGTATTCCTAGTAATCTAGGTCTTCTTTTATCGATAACTACCATATTATAATTATAATTAATTTGTAATTCCGTATTTTTAAATAAATAATTTAAAATTAAATCTGCATTAGCATCCTTCTTCAAATCGATAGATATTTGAAGACCATTTTTATCACTTTCATCACGAACCTCTAAAATACCATCGATTTTCTTATCTATTCTAATTTCATCAATTTTTCTAACTAAATTAGCCTTATTAACCTCATAAGGAATTTCTGAAACAATAATCTTGTTTTTTTCGATCCTTACTCTTGCCCTTAACACAACTTTTCCACGACCAGTTTCAAAAGCACTTCTAATTCCATCGATACCACATACAACCCCACCAGTTGGAAAATCTGGCCCTTTAATATAGTTCATAATCGTATCAACTCTAGAATTTGGATTATCTATTCTAAATATTGTTGCATCTATAACTTCCCCCAAATTATGTGGTGGAATATTAGTCGCATACCCAGCACTAATTCCCATAGACCCATTTACAAGTAAATTAGGATATCTACAAGGAAGTACCGTCGGTTCCAAATGCTTATCATCAAAATTAGGTGCCATCACAACCGTATTCTTATCTATATCTCTTAAAAGCTCATTAGCCATCTTAGAAAGCCTAGCTTCTGTATAACGATAAGCAGCAGGACTATCTCCATCAATTGAACCATTATTCCCATGCATATCGATATGAGGTATACGCATTTTCCAAGATTGACTCATTCTAACCATAGCATCATAAATAGAAGAATCTCCATGAGGATGATATTTACCAATAACCTCACCAACTGTAGAAGCACTCTTATAATAATCCCTATCGGCAGTATTCTTAGTCTTATACATAGCATACAATATTCTTCTTTGAACCGGTTTTAAACCATCCCTAACATCAGGAATAGCTCTATCTTGAATAATATACTTAGAATATCTTCCGAAACTAAGTCCCATAATTTCTTCTAAAGTATAATTATGTATCTTACTTATTACATCTTCCATCTACTATCACCATAATAATTATAACAATTTATCCTTTTTTTTACAACAATATTTGTAAAATGGCCAAATAAAAAGAGTATTTATAAAAACATCTTCCATGCTTTTAATTTACTCTTATCATCATCACATACACGGTATAAAGCTATTACCGTATTATCACTATCCTTAAACAAAACAACATCTTCACCAAAAATATTATCAATAACTGATCCATTTTTTACCTTAAAAAGTATCTTATCTTCCAAAATCACCTGTTTAACATTATCAAAAACATCGGAAATTGTAAGAAAATCATATGTACCATTTTTTATATCCAAAAGTGTATAACTATCTTCTAACCTAAATTTTCCTTGTCTTGTTCTTACCAAACCGCTCATACAAGCTAAAAATCCAAGCTTAATACCAATATCCCTAATTAAACTCCTAATATATGTACCCTTACTAACCACACATCTAAAACTAAAAGAAGTATCATTAAAATCAAGTAATTCAATTTCCTTAATGTTTATCTCTTTTTTTGGTAAAACTACTTTCTCACCATTTCTAGCATACTCATACAACTTTTTACCGTTAACTTTTACCGCCGAATATAAAGGGACCTCTTGAATACTATTACCCTTAAACGAATTAAGAGCATTCACTACCTTATCCCTAGTTAAACCACTAACCTTTTGTCTTTCTAAAACTTTACCTGTAACATCTAAAGTGTCAGTAGAAATACCAAGCACCACCGAAGCAATATACTCTTTGTCACTTCCCTGTAACAATTCACAAAGCTTAAGGCATTTCCCCATACAAATAACCAATACACCAGTAGCCATAGGATCTAATGTCCCGGTATGTCCAATCTTTTTAGTTCCCAAAATATTGCCAACAACATTAACAACATCTCTACTGGTATATCCCTTTTCCTTATTAACAATTATAATTTTATCCATACTATTCTTCATTTATTTTTTTTATAATATCTTCAATCTTTCTTCCATATTCAACGGACGTATCATAAACAAAAGTAATCTCTGGGCATTTTCTTAAATCCATAACCTCGCAAAGTTTGCTTCTAATAAAACCACTCGCCTTATTTAAAGCTAAAGTCATACTATCTCTCTTATCATCTTCCAACGTTGTAAAATAAACTTTCGCATAACTCAAATCACTAGATACTTTAACTCCATTAATTGAAACAAACTTAATATCCTCATCCTTAATTTCCATACTAATAATTTTACTAATTTCCTCTTGCATAATACTTGCAATTCTATTCATTCTAATACTCATAAAATCTCATCTCCTAACTACATTATAGCATTGATGACACTCTATTTTCAATTATTTGAAATAAAAAAATAATTATTTATTAACAATTAACACTAAATATGATAAAATTATTCAAGAGGTACATATGAAAGAGTTTATTAATAAAAATAGTAAAAAAATAAAATATATGGTGTTGATACTAGCCTTTGTTACAACGTTTATTATAACATTCACCAAAAACTATATTACTTTAACTTTAAATAATCCTAAATACGAAATAGAAGTATTTTCAAACTATGAAGAAAAAGGAGTTGTATGTAAAGAAGGTAATCCTATAAAAGGATATCACTATTGCCAAGCAAAAATAATTGGCGAAGTAAATCCCAATAAAGTTGGTATTTATGATATAACCTATCAATATAAAAACAAGAATATCAAAAAAACAGTAATGGTTAAAGATAATATTAATCCAGAAATTATTGTGGATGAAAAAAGTTTAATAACCTGTCCAAATGATAAACCAAATTTAGAATATACAGCAAATGATAACTATGATGGAATAATAACAGACAAAGTAACATATGACATAATTAATGACCAAGTAATCCTAAGCGTAACTGATAGTTCCAACAATAAAACAACCATTAATAAAAACATAATCTATCAAGATATAGAATCCCCAAATATTATTCTTAATGGGGATAATCCTATGTATCTTTTAGAAAATGAAACCTACAAAGAACCAGGATACACTATAAAAGATAACTGTGATAACAATATTCAAAATAAAATTAAAATCACTAATAATATTGACAACAAAAAGGAAGGCAAATATCAAGTAATTTATACTGTAACCGATAATAATAACAATACATCAACCAAAAAAAGAGAAGTTATCGTTATAAAAAAATATACTTCTGTTACAATCACTCCAGAAGATAAAACAATCTATCTAACATTCGATGATGGACCAGGTCAATATACTGAAAAATTACTTAACATCTTAAAAAAATATAATGTTAAAGCTACATTTTTTGTTACCAATCAATTTCCAAAATACAAAAATTTAATTAAAAAAGCTGACAGTGAAGGTCACACCGTCGCTTTACACACCTATACTCACCAGTGGTCAATCTATAAAAATCAAAATACTTATTTTGATGACTTAAACAAAATTAGTAAATTAGTAAAAGAGCAAACAGGAAAAGATAGCCGTCTAATCCGCTTCCCTGGAGGAAGTGGAAACACCGTCAGTTACCGTTACAACAAAGGAATAATGACCAAACTAACCTCTGAAGTAGAAAAAAGAGGATATAAATACTTTGATTGGAATATCGATAGTGGTGATACTAATACCAAAAACACCAATATCGTTATAAATAATGTCATAAATTCCCTTAAAAATAATAAAAATCGTAAAGTAAATATTGTATTAATGCACGACATAAAAAGCCATAGTGTCAATGCAGTATCTAAAATAATCGAATATGGACTAGCTAACGATTACAAATTTGCCAAACTAGAAGAAACAAGTCCCACAATTAAAGGTACTATTAGAAATTAAGCAAGTAAAAATTAATTACTTGCTTTTATATGTTTATTTAATAAAATTATTACTTCCTTTAATACCTCATCTTTACATTCTAATCTACTTTCTTTTGTAACAACCAATTCCTTATTTATAAAAAGATCATTTTCTCTATCATAAATACTAATGTATACTCTATTATTATCACCAGTATTATTATTTACATCCTCCCTATTTAATTTACCGGTAACTCCAATACCATAAGAAGAATCAGCATAACACGCAATACTTTTGCTCATAGAATTAGCACATTCCATACTATAAACAGAATATAAAGATATTACCTCTTCACTTACGCCCATTTTAATTTTATAATCATTAGAGTATGTTACTGCCCCAAATTTAAACACAAAACTAGCTCCCTCGATATTAGTTATTGCATTAGCAATATAGCCACCAGTACAAGACTCCATTACTGATATTTCTTTATTTAATTTTTGTAATTTTATAACTATATCTTTCATCTTATCACCTAATTCATTGTATCATGTATAACCCAATATGTAAATCACCACCAATGAATGAATATTAAAAAAATCATTAAATTAAAAAAAGAAATACTCATTTTAACGATAGTATTTCTTCTTCACTTAATCCGGTTATATCAATAATATTTTTTATATCCATATTCTTATCAAGCATACTTTTAACTACTTTTTTAATTCCTTGTAACTTTCCAAGTTCAATACCTTTTTCTATGCCTTCTTTCTTTCCTTCTTCTTTAGCATATTCTATTCCAAGTTGATACTCTTCTTCTAGCTCATTTTCACTTCTAAATGTTTCCCACTCTTCGTTGTCACGACTAAACTCTTCTTGTTTATTTATAATATCCATAACAACTTCATCTCCTTCGTATACTTGCCTTATCATATCTA
>JAEDMO010000002.1 GCA_016302935.1 Bacilli bacterium
CCTTCAGTTACAATTTGACCGTGAAAATGAGAACCGATTATTGAATTAGGACTACTTATATCTAACCACATTCTTAAATTATATGTTTTACTTGCACCAGCAGCTAAGGTTTCATCACTAATAATTGTGCCACTTGTAAGATTAGATAATAATACCGGTTCAGAATCATCTAGTTTTACTTTAATGTATTGGGCTGGGGTTTGATTATTAGCACAGCCATGATTAGCTACATAGGTAGAATCGGTTAATATTTTTAAGTCATATTGATAATCTAGTGTACCTGTATTTGTTATTGTGAATGTATATGGAGTACTACTTGCTCCTTCAGTATCTGTCATAGGAATAGGATTTATTGTTAATGTTGAATCACTACTATATTCTATTTGTAATACACCGGTTTGGTATTCATTTTTATTTAAGGCTGATTGTGTTTTTGAAAATAGTGCATATGAACTGCCAATAAAAATAATTAATACTGTCAAAATACTTATACTTAGTATTATTATGGTTTTTTTCTTCATAGTTTGAGTCCTTTCTTGCTACTAGCTATTATATATAATTATTTTAGCATACTTATATAATTATTTCAAGAAAAAAAATCTACAATTTGTAGATTTTAAAAATCTTGTCTATTTCTTAAGAATGGTGGGATATCAAATTCTGAATCTCCATCTTCATCATTTTCTTCTCTTAGTGATTCATTAGCTAATTCATTTTTTTTAGTAGTATTAAAACTATGATATAATGGTTCTGTTTTATTTTCAAAACCAGTTGCAATTACGGTTACAATTACTTCATCGTTTAAATTTTCATTAATAACTGCACCAAATATTGTGTTAATATCTGTATTGGCCGCACTTCTAATTACTTCTGCAGCTTCTTCTACTTCAAATAATGTTAAATTAGCACCTCCGGTTACATTAATAATAGCATCTGTTGCTCCGTTAATTGATGTTTCTAGAAGTGGTGATGATACTGCTTGTTTAGCTGCTTCTACCGCTCTATTTTCACCAGCTCCAACACCAATACCGATTAGAGCGTTACCTCTATCTTTCATAACGGCTTTGACATCGGCAAAATCTAGATTGACAAGACCGGCTACAGCAATTAAGTCAGATATTGATTGAACCCCTCTATGTAGAACATTATCTACTTCTCTAAACGCTTCTAGCATAGGTGTTGTTTTATCAATCAATTCTCTTAATCTATCGTTTGGAATAACTATTAGAGTATCAACGTGTTTTTTTAGTTCGTCTAAGCCCATCACGGCTTGTTCCATTCTCTTCTTTCCTTCAAAACTAAATGGTTTGGTAACAATACCAACGGTTAAAGCTCCCAAATCTTGTGATATTTCTGCTACTATTGGAGCTGCCCCAGTACCTGTTCCGCCACCCATTCCACAGGTAACGAAAACCATATCAGCACCTTTTAGAGCTTCTTCTATTTCTTTTTTGCTTTCTAAAGCTGCTTCTCTACCTATTTCTGGATTGGCACCAGCTCCTAAGCCATCGGTCAATTCTTGTCCAATTTGTAATTTTACTGGCGCTAGTGAATTATTTAGTACTTGTAAGTCAGTATTGGCAACTATAAATTCAACACCTTTAAGACCTGATTCTATCATTCTGTTGACAGCGTTACATCCGCCACCACCAATTCCTATTACTTTGATTTTAGCTAATTGATCCATTTCAAGTCCAAACATATATTAATCCTCCTTACTATTACTTAAAAAACTGCCAAATATTTTAGTAATAATTTTATCATTTTTTTTGTTGTTATTTTTTGGTGTAATAAGTAGGCTTTCATCAACACTATCAATCATAGTATAGTTTTTGCCTCTTACTAGCATTTTATCGTTAAAGTATTTTACCATACCTAAAGCGGTAGTATATTTATTATCACGAACACCTAAGGTATCTACAGAATATATTATAACATCTTTTCCAAAAATTTCAAAGCATAAATTCTTAAAATGTTTAATTTCTGTAAGTCCACCGGTTAGAATAACATAATTAATTTTTTGTTTTGTTAAAAGTAGAATTTGTTTTTTGGCTAATTCTAATATTTCTGATAGTCTAGCCATTACTACTTCCGATACTTCTAGTTGACTTAATTTCATTACTTCACCAACGGTATTTTTTATTTCAAATACTTCGGTTAGGCTTAGGAAACGTTTGTGGGCTGAAGCAAATTTTTCTTTTAACACTCTTGTTTCAAAGATGTCTATATTGAATACTCTAGCTAAATCTCTTTCAATATTTCTGCCCCCTATTTGTATTGTTTCGGTATTCATTATTTTTCCACGATTGAAAATTGATACTGTGGTAGTTTCGTGTCCTAAATTAATTATAGCCCCTACTTTTTTATCAGTAGAATCATTTCTCACTTCATAGTAATCAGCAAGTCCACTGATAGTTATATCGGTAAGTTCAATAGATGAGGCTTCCATAACACTAACTACTGAATATATATTTTTCTTTGGAGTAGCAATAATAATTGCCTTTAAGGTTATATTTTTACCGGTTTTACCTACTGGATATGGATTTTTATTTTCAGAATCAATAATGAAATCTAAGGGTTGAACAGTTAGTAATTCATAATCATTTGGTATTTTACTATAGACAGATTTTTTTATTAATTCATTTATATCCTCTTTAGTTATTTTAGAATCTTCACTTGTTATTTCCTTGGAGGTTTCTGTATATATAAACTTAGAGTTATACGAAGGTACATTCACAATTGCTTTCTTTATTTCAATACCAAGGTTATTATTTATTTCTTTAACACCATCTTTTATGGTGTTGATAACCAAATTGGCATCGACAATTAGGCCTTTTCTAATTCCTTTAGTTTTGATGGTGTGACTGGCTAGGATATTAAATTTGTCATTATATAATTCGCTAACTATAAATTTTACTGTATCGCTACCGATATCGATACTTGTATATATTGTCTTCATATAACCTCCACTATATTTAAGTTAATTATACAATAAATAATTAAAAAAATCTATATAAATTAATATATATGTAAAAAAGACGTTAATTTTTTTAGTTTTTTAAAATATAATCTACGATATTAGAAGTAGCAAAGGCATTAATGTTTTCCCTTTGATTTTCTTTAATGCTTTTTATTTTTTCTTTAGAATTTAGTAATTTTATTGTTTGACTAGCCAAGGTATCTATGTCACTCACTTTGATAGACATATTTTGATTACTAAAGAATAAAGCGTTTTCAGTTTCACAACCTGGGATTGGAAGCGTATGAATTAAGGCTACATTTTTGACTGCTGCTTCAGTTGATGATAAACCACCTGGTTTGGATAATAAAACATCACAAGCATCCATGTAAAGGGATACTTCTTTGGTAAATGGTATTGGTATTATCTTTTTTTTGTCAAAATAATTACTAATGTCATTTTTTAATTTTTTATTTTTACCTACTAGTACTAATATGATAGTATTATTATCTATTTTTAAGAGTAATTCATTTAACATTAAGATAATATTACCACAGCCTATTCCCCCAGTCATTATTAGAATAATTTTTTTATCAAGGGGTAGATTTAGTTGAGTACGACTTTCATCTTTAGATTTTTTTATATTAAATTTGCTATTTACTGGTATTCCTAATGGAATTAATTTGGTAATAGGTATTTTTTTGTTAGCAAATTCTTTTATTAATTTTTCACTTGGAATAAAATAATAATCTAATTCGGTTTCTTCTATGAAGGGAATTGCTGTATAGTCTGTCAAAACAGCATAGGTTTTAGCTTGCAATTTATTTTTTCTTTTTAGGTACGTTAAGGCTTCCATTGGAAATAGATGGGTACAGATAATGCAATCTATTTTATTATTTTTAATATATTTAAGCATATTTTGGGCATATGTTAGATTTGCTAAATATACTGGGGATTTAATAATTGGATTACTAATTATTTTACCCGCTTTATACATTACGCCAAAAATGGATGGTGTTTTAATAGCTACATTATTAAAGAAAGTTTTTACAATGTGGGAACTTTTTTGGTTACCAAACGATAAGGCATCTTTCATAACAACATTTATTTTTCTTTTTTGAAATTCTTCTTTTAAGGCTAGGGCGGCACTATTGTGGCCTTCACCAGTTGAGCAAGACAATATTAAAACCTTCATATAATCACCTGGTTATATTATAACTAAATAAGAAAAAAAAGGTCAATACCTTTTTTATAAATATGGTAGTGTGAATACAGTTACATACCACCTATTATCTTTTTTTTCTATTGTAAATTTATTTTCTTTGATAGTTGTGGCACAGTTTTCTTGGCAAGATACATTTTCATCATCGGCTAAGTATTTTTCTTTTGCAGTATACTCTATTTTTTCGGTGGTAATACTATCGATTATCATCTCTTCAAGGCCTTGATATTTGGCATTTTTTCCTCTTGTTTCACTTACACAATATAAAATGCCATTATAGTTTTTAAATCTATTATTTGTGATAATACTACTTATAATGTCACCATAGAAAATACTATGTATGTAATTATTTAAATCTTTATATGTTTGAAATTTGGTACTTTGTGATTTCATATAATAGTTATCTACTAAGGTATCTTTACTCATGTTGCCACATATTAATTTGGTATCTAAGATAATATCACCATAGATATTTATTGCTTGATAATATTTTTCTTTTCCTAGTGTTTTAATTATTTCTTCATAATCAGATACGGTTTTATTTAATTCTTCTTCTTTAGTAGTAGATACTACTGGCCTTTTTTTTATAATTAATATTACTATTACTACTACTAAGATAAAAATAATTAAATATAGTATTCTTCTTAGCATTATTTGGGACATATTATTTTCATTTTTGTACATAATTGGTTTGATATTTGCATCGTTAGGATAGTTATTTTGTTCTACGTTAGTATTTTCTTTAGTATTATTATCGAATTGATTATTCATATTATTAAACATACACTCACCTTTCTTCTTAAATTTAACATAAAATTTTATTTTAAGCAACTATTATGTTGTATTTTTTATTAATTTATATTTATACTATTTATTTCGTCAATAGTATAACCTTTTGCTAATAGTTTTTCTTTAATTATATATGGTAATTTATCTACAGGATATTTCTTTTGATATTTGTTTGTTAGTTTTTGATAGACGTTTTTAATATTATCTGTGTTGGTAAAGTTATATTCATCTATTAATCTACTAATCATACTTTGGTCATAGCCTAAGTTAATTAGATAATAATATATTTTTCTCCTTAGAAGGTTACCACTATATTTTTTATTGTTTTTAATGCTTTTGTTTATTATTTTTTTTATTTTTTCTTCAAAAAGAATATTGTTTTCTTCATTATATAGGTATTTATTTATTAATTCATCTTCTATTTTTTGTTTTTTTAGTTCGCTAATTATTTTGTATGGTCCATTATTTGTTAGGTTTATTTTGTCTGCAATATAGCATTTTGTGTATATTTCATCATTTAGATAACCTTTTTTTAGTAAGTTATTTATTACTTGTTCTTGGGTAGATGAATCTATTTCTTTTTTATTTAGATACTCTTTTATTTCATTTGTACTTCTTATGCGAGTAGATATTAAATTTAGACAACTATTATATATAGTAGCAGTTAGATTATCTTTAATTATTTTGTTATATAGCTTTATATCTATTTCTTTTTTTAAGAGTAATTCATTTTTAATGATTACATCTTGTAAGATAATCAGTTCTTCTTTATTATCAAATAATATTTTATATTTATCTTTGCCAACTTTATGATATTTTATTATTTTCATATAATCACCATATATATAGTAACACAAACTAAAAAAAAATTATAGTTATTTTTTAACTATAATCAAGTTTTCATATACTTCTTCTAAGGCCCTACCTATATTCTTTTTTGATTTGTAATCTTTTTCCTTCATTTGATAATGCCCTGTTGTTTCCATTTCTCTACTGCGTTTTGCCGCGATATGGACAAGCTTGTATTTTGAATCGACTATTGTGAGCAATTTATCAATAGATGGGTAAATCATTGTATCACACTCCCTATTTTAATTTTACTATAGGGTATTTGAAAATTCAATGATGTTGACACAAATTAGACAGACAAATTATTTAGGCCTTCATAATACTTATTTATATTATCGATTATATCTAAATATTTTAAATCATATATGGGCTTTTCTAATTTTTCTTTTTGATTTTTTATATAACGACTTTCTATAAATGATTTAATAACGTTTAGTAAGGCGGTTGGTTCATTACTGATGATGTAATCTGCTTCTTGAATCGCTTTTTTACCAAACTTGGGATCAGTCGATAAAGATATGGTTTCCATTAATCTTAATTCCGTTTCCCCTATACTATGTTTAGCATAATTTTTGCTAAAACTTTCTATATTTCTTAAGTTACTTATTCCAAAATTGGCCTGTAGTTTTAGAATATTTATTAATAAAGCTTTTTTGATGTTTAAAGGGCCTATTTTTTTTATTATTTCTCTAGATTTATCACTACTGAAGGAACTAGGATTATTTTTTACAATGTATGTTATAATAGCCCCTGCTAATTGTTCTTTGTTATATTTTTGCAATGTTTTAATAAAACTTTCATCAATATTTGCAAACAATTCAATATTATTCATTATTTACCACCTTTTATTCTTTTTATAATTATACACTATTATAGAAAAATAAACAAGTTTAGTTTGTTTATTTTTTGTTTTGTTCATTTTTTATTCTAATGTTTTTTATTAGGTCATAAGTAGTTATATAGTTTGATATTTCTACTATGTCAGAAGATTCTTGTCTTCTTTTTTCAATATAGTTTTTATCGATAGGGTCTCCTTTTAGTGAATATGTTAGTTCTTTTTGGCTATCGTAGTAATACTTGCTGGTTAAATAGTTGCCATCAGGGAATACTACCATATTATCTTCGGTTGAGAAGATATCGTTTCCTAGTTGGTATGGGCTTTTGAAATTAAACATATTACCTAAAGTTGGAAGAACGTCGATCATTCCCATTGGTTTTTCAATTTCTAGATTGAAATTAGTATCTTTGCTCCAAATAATAAATGGTACTTTTTTATCTAGATTATATTTTAAATCGTCTATTTTAACATATCCAGGATCGCCTTCTTTTTTCATTGTATCTTTAATTGGGTCATAGTTATAGAGAATATTATAATATTTTTTGTCTAGCCTTGCATCGTGATCGCCATAGATGATTACAACAGTATCATCTAGTAGCCCAGCAGCATCCAATCGGTCAAATAATTCTCCGATTGCTTGATCAGCGTAGTGAACTAAGCGAATGTAATTGCCAAATGTTGTTCCTTCTAAATATGGACGGGTCACAATTTTGCCACCTATTTCTACTTTATAATCGGTTGGAAATTCATCTGTTAGTTCTAAATCATTCCAAGGGGTATGATTAGATAGCATTATTAATGTTGCGTAGAAAGGTGTTTTCTTTTCTTCTTTGATACTTTTAATTATAGGCACAGCTTGACGGAAGAATGATTTATCGGATAGACCAAAGTAAATAGATTCGTCTATTTCAAAATAGTCTTTATGATAAAACATATCGTATCCCATGTTTTTATGCATATTATTACGATTCCAAAAATCTCCAGTATTACCATGCATACTAAAAGTGTAATAGCCTTTTTCTTTTAAGAGTTTGGGGATAGTAATGTATTCTCTATCGTAGTAATTTATAAATACTGTTCCGCTGTTTGAAGGCATAAGACTGGTGTTTAAGGTAAATTCTGAATCACTGCTGTTTCCTACTCCTACTTGAGCATAGAAATTGCTAAAAAACATTCCACTTTTTGCTATTTTATTTAAATTAGGGGTTACTTCTTCACCATTGAAGTTTAAGTTCATAGTAAGGGTTTGAATGCTTTCAGCATGAATGGCGATGATATTTTTTCCTTCGAATAAGCCGGTATATTCATTAGTTTTACTTTCGTGATTAGATTCTTTATAGTATTCAACGGTTTTTTTATAAGCTTTGTCATAACCAAACAAGGTGTTTAATTTAGGAGTTAGGCTTTGAACAATATCGTTTATTTGGTAGACATATATTCCAAACTTATTGACAACATATTCTCTATTCCAAAGTTTGCCAAATCTTCCCCACTCGGTTGGTGTTGTAAAAATTACGCTGATCATAATTAGAATGAGGGCGATGATGTTATATTTATGAAAGTATGAACGACATTCCTTTTTGGTTTTGTATACTGGTTCTTTTGATTTTTTTAGATGGATATTATGAATATAATAAACAAAAATAGGTTGCCAAAGGAAGGTTAAATCTTTAAATTTTAAAACGTTTTCTAAGATGGCATCTCCAACATCTACTACTTGGGTAGAGGTTGCTAATAAGGAAAATGATGCGAATGATTCATAAAAAGTGTAATATATGGAGTTAACAATGCAAATCAAGGTGGTAATAATAGATGCAATCATAAAATATAAAGTTCTGTTTTTTTCTTTAATCAAAAAAGAAAATGCTCCAATGATAATAAGGGTGGCTAAATCTAGGATAAAGGCTTTTATATTGATAAATGTGCCTATGGTTAGCCATCTTAAAAGAAGCGCGTTTAAACACGCACTGATAATAAAATACCATAGTAATAAATTATTTTTACTGCTTGTTTTTATTAAATTTATAAATTTATGATAAATTGATATTATTTTTTCTTTCATATTGATACCTCTTAAACATTTTAATTATAGCATAATCGAATATTTTAAGCAATATTTACTTTTGGGTATTAATATGTTACAATTATGAGGTGGTGATTTTATGGTTGCTAGTAGTAAAAGTCATAAATTAAGTTTGAAAAATATAAAATGTTATTTAAAAGATGTTTATAACAAAGTTTTAGTTTTTTTAAAGAAATATAAATATGTATTAATAATGATACTACCTTTTTTATTTACTGATATTGCGGTTAGGTATGTTGGAAAGGATATTAATTTTTTTAATCTTTATGAAATAGTTCCTAATTTATTTACTTGCTTATGGATTTATTTATTTATAAGTGTTACTTTAAATTTAAAAAGTTCAATTGGTAAGTATGTATATTTAGTTTTGGGAGTTGTTAGTGTTTTTTTATATTTTATTAATACAATATATTTTGGAATGACAAATTCATTTTTTGATTTTACATTGTTAGAATCTGCTAAAGAGGGAACCCCCTATTTATTGGATACTTTAAAGAATGCTAATATTTGGATATATATTTTTGGTATTTTTATTATTTTGTTATTTTATTTAGGATATAGATCTATTCCTTCAAAGAAGAAGAATAATTATGATTTATTACCAATTAGTTTAATTATTTTTATTATCATTCATAGTTTTATACCGATGTTACTTGGTAAACCTAATAGGGAACTTACTTGGAATACTTGGAGAAATCCTAGAAATGTTTATATTAATTTTAATGATAGTAATAAGAGTATGATGATATCTGGACTTTATGAATATTCTTTTAGAAATTTTTATATTACTTATTTAAAACATGAAAAGACAGATAATGAAACAGAGATGAGTTTCTTAGAGGAAGTATTTAGTAGTTCTTCTTCTTTGAAAGAGGAAAATAGTTATACTGGTAAGATGAGGGGTAAGAATATTATTTTCTTACAGTTAGAGGGTATCGATAAATTTTTAGTGAAAAAAGATATTATGCCTAATTTATATAATTTAGTTAGTAATTCAATTAATTTTGATAATCACTATTCTTATTATAATGGTGGTGGTTCTACTTTTAATTCAGAATTTGCGGTTAATACTGGGTATTTGACTCCGATATCTTATAGCCAAAATGCTTATACTTTTAATAAGAATTTGTTTAATTATTCTTTAGCTAATATTTTTAAAAGTGAGGGCTATTTGATTAATGCATTTCATATGAATTCTTCTGAATATTATTCTAGAGGGATTAATTATGCTAATTTTGGATATGACAATTATTATGGTCTTAAGGATATGGGAGGCTATAATAACGATGATTATGTTTTAGATACGGAACTTATTAATAATGAAGAGTTTGTTAAATTAATGTTTCCAAGTAATCAAAAATTTGTTGATTATATTATTACCTACTCTGTTCATATGCCTTATAGTTCTTCTAAGGGTGTTTGTTATAAGTTATTAAAAAGGGATTATCCTTTAGAAGAGATACCTGAACTTACTGAAGAAGAATGTATTTACATACAAGCTAAGGAAACGGATGACATGATTGGTCTTTTAATAGATAAGTTAAAGGAACTAGATTTATTTGATGATACGGTTATTGTGGGATATGCTGATCATTATTTGTATACTGTTTCGGATAAAACAATATTGGATAAATATAAGAATACTGAAAATAATTTAATTAATAATACACCATTTTTTATATATAATAAGGATTTAAAGAAGAAGACAATTAAGAAGGTAACTTCTCAGTTAAATATATTACCTACGGTATTAAATTTATTTGATTATTTAGATGATCCTAATTTATATATTGGTAAGGATGCTTTGGCTAAGGATTATACTGGTATTACATTTTTTAGTGATTATTCTTGGTATGATGGTAATATTTATGTTGAAGATGGTGTAGTTACCAATAAGAAGAATGTAGATTTTGAATATTTGGAAAAGATGAATAGTTATATTGATTATATTATTAAGAAAAATGATCTTGTTTTGAAATATAATTATTTTAAAACATTATCTAGTAAAAAAGATGATGTTCAAGATGTGGTTGATATAGATAAAATAATTAAATAAAGAAAGAAACTAACTTTTATTTGATGTTAGTTTCTTTTATTATATATATTGGTCTTTTTTTGGTTTCTAGGTATGTTTTAGATAGGTATTGGCCAATGATACCTAAACAGAATAATTGAATACCGCTTACAAAGAAAATTATACATACTAGGCTTGGCCAACCAGCTGTAGGATCACCAAAGATGATTGTTTTGGCGATTATTATGATAATCATTATGAAGGAAATAATACAGAAAAGAATTCCAGCAATTGAGCTTATAGCTAAGGGAGCAGTTGAGAAAGCAACAATTCCTTCGATAGCATATAGGAATAATTTCCAAAATGACCATTTTGTTTCTCCGGCTACTCTTTCAACATTTTCATATTCTAGCCATTTAGTATTGTATCCAACAAATTGAAATAAGCCTTTGGAATAACGATTATATTCTCCTAATTCAAGAATGGAATCGACCATTTGTCTTGACATTAAACGATAATCTCTTGCACCATCAACCATTTCAATTTTGGACATTTTATTGATAATTTTATAAAACATTCTGGCAAATAGGCTTCTAATAGGAGGTTCACCTTTACGGGTGACTCTTCTTGTACCAACACAGTCATAATCGTTATTTGGATCTTCTAAAATGTTTAGCATTTGGGGAAGAAGAGATGGTGGGTCTTGTAAATCGGCATCCATAATAGCAACATAATCTCCAGTAGATAATTTTAATCCTGCTAGCATAGCGGCTTCTTTTCCAAAATTTCTGGAAAAATGAATGTATTTTACTCGTTTATCTTTTTTAGAATATTGTTTGATTACTTCAATTGTTTTATCTTTTGAACCATCATTTATAAAGATAAATTCAAAATTGTTTTTCATTTCTTCGGCAATTTTCGTTATTTCATCATAGAAGAATGGTATTGCTTGTTCTTCGTTGTAGCAAGGAACAATGATACTAATTTTTTTCATAATTAAACTCCTTTTGTTCTTAAATTATAACATAACTAATCTTTTTTAGCAATTTTGTTTCTTTCTTTATTAGTAAATACTAGTAATTTACTAAATATGTAATTTAAAACTAATACTATTATTTGAACTATTATTTTAGCATAATCATTGTTTATTTTGATTAATTTTACTAATATAAACATAATAACTAGATCTATTATAAATGTTGCTAATCTGGATGTTACAAATTTGAACGCTTCTTTTAAGGCGTTTTTTCCCTTTGTTTTACTTTCAAAAACAAATTTTTTATTGGTAAAATATGCGAATGTTACTGATAAAATCCAAGATATGGTGTTAGCAATAATAAAGTATATATTATTACTGATATCTAAGAGTCTAGATAAGATAAAATAGGATATTAAACTAACTAATGTAGTTAATACACCGATTATTAGATAATTAAATATTTCTTTGTATTTGATATAGATATTCCAAATTTTATCACAAAAGATAATATATAAGATGCTGAATAATAAGGTTATTAAAGATATTATAATACCTAGGGTAGAATATTTTGGAGTGTAAGTTAGAGTTAGGGTGTGATTTCCACTTGGTAATTCAAAAGATGTTAATGTGTTTAAAATAGGATTTAATTTAATTTTTTCTCCATCTGCTAAAAGAGTCCATCCTTCATCATAAGGAATGTTTAAAAATATTTTAGATGATTTATCTAAGTTAATTTTACCTTCTAGTTTGGAACTAGTGATTTTTTTAAAGTCAATTTGATTTTTTGATAGTTCTTGATAATGTTTTTCTAGAATATCGATATTTTCGTAATAAAAGTATGCATCTTTTATCTCTAATTGTTCTTTAAATTCAAATTTTAGTTCTATAGTAGTTCCAATTTGATGTTTGCCTAAAGAGATAACTCCCCAATTATATTTAGTGAAATAATCTTCATAATAAACATCATTTATATACATTTTTGCTTTTTTATATGTAGTTTGAATTTCACTTGGAGGTGAAATATAGAAATATAATTCATCAGGACTAGTTATTTTAATTTTATACTTTAGTATACCAATAGAGTTTGTTTGATAGGTATCGTTTGTTTTTTTTACATTTTCATAACTTATAGTATAAGGACTATATTCATAAATATCTTCATTTATGGAAGTAAATGCTTTTACAATGTTGTTTTGATTTAAAAATGGATTATTACTTTCAATATCGATATTATCATTATTTATTTTATAACCAAATGATAGATAGTATGGATTTTGATAAATGGCTAGGTCTTCTTCTTGTATTATTTTAGTATAGTTTTTATGCTCATTTTTTGATAGAATGTATTTAATTGACAGTAGCATATCCGAAGTTATTGTTGAACCATTTTTATTATAGTATGCTCTTGTTAATAATCTTCTGAAGCCTAACTTTTCCATTAATTTTTCTACTTCTTTGTTTGTTACTGAATCAAAATGGCTGATTCCGTTATAATCAAATATCATTGAATCGTTAATGGAAAGCATATTTTTATTGATATTATCTTCTCTATCAAAAGTTTTTTCCATACGATATAAAGAGTTATCTTTTTCTTTTAATGTTTTAATTATATTATCAACTTTTATTACATAATTTTTAAACTCACTATTTGATTGTTTATCTGGCATAATATTGGTTAATATTCCAGAGGTAGTATTTATTGTTAAATCTGCTATTGCAATAATTAATAAAACTTTGTATATGTTTTTGTTCTTTTTTAGAAAATGTATAATTATTATCATAATAATAAACGATAATAAAATAGTTAGTCCATATGTTGATACGTTGAATTTAAATTTATATAGATAGATGATTATGCTTATTAAACAAATTATGATGCTTACTTTTTTTAAATCATCTTTATTGTAATTTAGATTCATATATGAATTACAAGCAATTATTATTTCAAAGAATACGAATATAAAAGCGTGTCTAAAATCGAAACAATTTGGAGTATTTAATCCGTGGAATAGTAAGTCTAATGGTTTAACTACAAAGGTAGTAGCTAGACAAAATAATAAGATAGCGTTAATTATTTTGTTCCTTTTGGGAATTTTTTTGTTTAGGAAAAACATTATTAATAAAATAAATATAACCATACCACAAGCAATCATTGGACCACCATGCCAAGTTTCACCATTTCCAGTAGCGGCGGTGAACATTTTGGCAATTACATTAAAATATGGGATTAGAATATCAAATTTTAAATTGCTTAGGCTGAAAACAGCTTTACTGGAAGAAAGACCAAAAAATGATGGTAATAAAATAAACATTGATAGAAATCCACCTAATAATGATGAAATACTATATTTTATGAATACTTTAAATTTAATTATTTCTTTATTTTCTAATATTAATTTATAAATAAAATATATTAATGATCCTAGGCAGACGATTACTCCAATATAATAATTAAAAATGATAGATAAGGCTAAGGTAAATATATAAAGGGTTGGTTTTTTATCTTCAAAGATATAGTCTATTCCTAGAATAATTAAAGGGAATAATATTATTGCGTCTAACCACATTAAATGATACATATAAAAAATATTATATGACATTAAGGCGTATGATAAGGAGAATAATAAGGTTTTTTTATCTGGATATTTCTTTTGAAGATAATATTCCATAGTAACTCCACATAATCCTATTTTTATTAAAATAATAATTGTTAAAACCATTTTGATATTTTCTGGTTTAAAGAATATGGTTATTAGATTGAATGGACTCATTAAATAGTAGCCTAGTAGTGGAATAAAGTTTTGTCCTAGAGTAGCTGAGAAGGTATATTTAAAATCATTTGTTCCAAAGAAACAAGTTTTTAAGTAATTAATAAAAGATACATATTGGGTGTTGGAATCGATAACTAGGATTGTTTTGTCACCAAATGGCCATACTTTTAATACTAAAAAGATAAATAAAATAATCGATACAGGTAATATAAAACTTAAAGACAACTTCTTTTTCATTTTTACTGCTTCCTTTCTTAATAATTATAACAAATTAATATATAATTGACAAGAATAGTAAATTAACTGGTACTTTATTTGTTTTATTAATAATATTGCAGATGTATAACTTTTATGTTACTATATATTTGGTGAAGTTTATGCATAAGATCGGTATTATTTGTGAATATAATCCTTTTCATAATGGGCATTTATATCAAATTAAAAAAATTAAAGAGACTTATAAGGATAGCTTGATTATTGTTTGTCTATCTTCTTGTTTTATGCAAAGGGGTGAAGCTTCTATTTTAAATAAGTGGGATAAGACTAGATTAGCTATTGAATCAGGGGTTGATTTAGTTTTGGAGTTGCCATTTGCTTTTGCTACACAATACCAAGATATATTTGCTAAAGGTGCTTTAACTATATTAAATCATTTAAAAATTGATACTTTGGTTTTTGGTAGTGAATGTAATGATATAGAGTTACTTAAAAATTTAGCTTCTATTCAATTAAAGGATGATGGTTACAATCATTTAGTTAAGAGATACTTAGATTTAGGTTTGAACTACCCTACTTCTTTAAGCAAAGCTTTATTTGATATTAGTGGGGTTAAATTAGATAAACCTAATGATTTATTAGCTTTAGCTTATATTAAGGAGATAATTAAAAATAATTATGATATTGAGCCTTTTTCTATTAGGAGGACTAGTGATTATCATAATAGTAATTTGGATAGTGATATTGTAAGTGCTTCTACTATTAGAAAGTTATTAAAAGATGGAGTTAATGTGAATAATTATTTACCTTATAATATATATGATTATCTTAGTGAAATCGATGAAGATAAGTATTTTGCTTTGCTTAAATATCAAATTATTAATAACATAGATTGTTTAGATAAATTTCAAACGGTTGATGAGGGAATTGAAAATAGAATAATTAAATATATAAATATGGTAAATAGTAAGGAGGAATTAATTTTAAAGGTTAAGAGTAAAAGGTATACTTATAATAAGATTAATAGAATGTTTACTCATATTCTTACTAATTTTACTAAGGAGGATGCTAAGGATTTAGAAATAGAATATTTGAGGGTGTTGGGTTTTAATACTAGGGGGAAAAATTATTTAAATAAAATAAAAAAAGATATAGATATTCCTATTATTAATAAATATATTCCAAATATGTATAAATGTTTGGATATAGAATTTAGAGTTAGTTTAATATACAGTCTTATTTTAAAAGATAAGGGTGATGATTTTTTAAAAAGGGAATATAGGAATAAACCGGTAATTTATGATTAGAGGATTATTATGTGATAATTCTTTTTTTTAAAATAAAAAGCGACTTGTACTAGTCGCTTACCTATTTTTATAGGCTACTAATTAGGTATTAATAGTATTACTTTTTTATTGTTAATATCGTTAGTTCACTATTAAACTAGATTGATATCACTGGGGTAGCCTGTAAAATGAATACATATATGAGTAATACTATTTATGTATTCATTCATTAGTATTATCATTTTTTAATATATTATGATATCTAGTTGAGTTAATGGCTATTCCTAGGACGAATATGTAGCAAAGCATATATATCCATATCATCAGTATGATGATACTAGAAAGGTTGCCATATAAAATATCATATCTAGCGAAATGTTTTAAATAGTAACTAAAGATATATGTGGCTACAATCCATAAAATGGTTGTTAGTAGTGCTCCATAGGTTGTTGTATAGCTTTTGATTTTATGGCTTGGAGACATACAATATATTAGTTTTACGTTAAAATAAATAATTAGGAATGTAAATGGCCATTTGATAATATTGAAAATAAATTCAATGTTACTTATTAATTTGGATAGACCATCTACATTTTTTATTATACCTAGTATTTGGTTACCAAATATAGGTACTATTAAAAGGAATAAGAATAGCATTATAATTACAAATAGTATCATTAATGCTTTGATACGATCTTTTAATTCTTGAGTATCATCGAAGTTATAAAGACTATTTGATACTTTTATTAGGGCATATGTTCCATTAGTAGCAACCATAATGGCAATTATTACAAATGTTCCAACACTACCATCAAATCCTTTACCAGAGATAATATCTGCTACAATAATGGCAAAATCTTCTGGTAGTACTTTGTTAAGTAGGTCAATAACATTTTCAATAGAAATGGAAAATAAAGAGGCAAAATAAACAAGTAAGGTTATTAATGGGATTAATGAAAGTACGAGGAAAAATGATAGATTACCTGGTAGAATGGCCATTTCTCTTCTTTTTAATGCATTGAATATTTCTTTTATATATTTTTTGAGGTTTCCTTTCATAATTACTCCTTAACTGAAAGAAAAGATTATGACATCTTTTCTTTATTGCTTCTCATTTCTAAAGTGGCTTCATTGATTGCATCATCGATAGTTTTAATATCATCTGTAATCATACTATAACCAATAGCAGCACCAAAATTATGAGGTAGTTCTTTTAAGTCTTTATACATTTTACGACAGTAAGCTACTACTTGTTTTTCATCGTAACCGACTAAGTAGATTAAAAATTCGTTTCCAGCTGTTCTTATGATATCACTGTTTTCTAATTGATTAACGATCATAATGGAAGCGGCTTTTTTTATGACATTATCCCCTTCTTCTAGACCATAATTATCATTGATGTATTTAATGTTATTTAAGTCAATGATGACAATGGCTTGAGGATAAATAACATTTTCATCCCATTTTTTCATGTTGTAATTTAAATAATTACGATTTTTTAATGATGTTAACATATCAATAAATTTTAGTTTTTCTTCTTTTTTTATTTTTTTACTTTTTTTCCTTCTTTTTAAATATGTAATTAGTATCATAACAACCGCACAGATAATTGCTAAGACTATGAATAGATATTTAATAAATGTTTTGAATGTCGCTTCGTCGTTTAGGTCAAAATTCATATTATACTTATACATTATGTTATTATAGTTAATGGTTTCTACATAATAGGTAAATAGTTTGGCAAAGGTACTATTGGCACTGATGTTTCTTATAACGAATTGATAATCACTATCTAATCTATTGGTATATAAAAGATTATAATTGCCTAGTTTTTTATTGTAATAATAATTATATGTACCATAATCTACTACTATTATTGAATCATTATCTATATTGGTAAGAAGGTCGTTAATATTATTATATCCAATTGTTTTAACATTATTAGCAGTTAAATATTTATATATTTTGCTATCTTTGATGGTTACTACTTGTTCTTTTATTAAAGATTTAACTGAAGATACGGTTATGTCTTTATTGGATAATACAACATATTCTTCATTAAATAACCCTATAGATAGAATAGAATCTATTCTTAAATCATCGGTATTGAAATTGGCAAAGGCAACATCTACTCTACCTGATGATAGATCTTCTTTTAAAGTTTGGATATTTTCGTATTCAACAAATCTAAAATCGATGTCTGCTAGTTTGGCAAATTCTTTTATGTAATTAGAAAGGGTTCCAACGTAATTGCCATTATTTACTGATTCATAAGGCATATTTCTAATAAATCCATAGACATACTTATTGCTATTGTAGCTAGCTTTTAATGCTTCTGCAATATTTTTAGAAGTAAAGAATAGATTAATGAAATTATCGCTGTATACTTCTTGTAATGATTCTTTTTTAAATTTGTTATAATATTTTCGCATTATATTTAATAAATGTTCATTATTGTTTATTTGTAAGACATATTTATATTTCATTTCTTCAATATGGAATACAATATGCGCTTTTTCACTTTTTAGAATATGTTCTAAATACATATTATACGGAATAGCTATATATTCGATAGATGAAGAATTGAAGGCACTCATTAGATTATCTATCGATGTATAAGGCATATAGGATACATCTTTGGCATTGCTTAGATATAGGCTTACATTAGCAAGGTAATCTTGAATTATACCGATTGTTACACCGGATAGATCTTCTATTATATCTATTTTTTTATTATTGCTAGAAACAACTACAAATGAATCTTCATACATCAATATGTCGTTTTGGCCTACTTCTTCATCTACTCCTAGTATTTTAAATGATATATTTTTTAAAGAGGCTTCTTTATTAGCAGCTAAATAAGGTATCATATTAAATTTAATTTCGTGATCTTTGGAGAATGAATTTAACATTGAAAATGTTACTCCCGAACCATTTTTACCATAAATAGGGACATCGTTATAGACAGATATATCTACTACTTTATCTTTATTATCGTTAATCCATTTTTTTTCTAGAATCGAAAATGATGAATCATCTCTACTATAGTTTAGAATAAAGATTAAAAGGGAAATAAAGAGAATAATTCCTATTAATGATAATATTATTATACGATTAGTTTTTTTATTTTTCATAAATACCACCTAACTGTTAATCCAAACAATAGTAGTAGCAGTTACATTTTTGCTACCCATCGTTGGAAATACTTCACTTTCTTCATCTTCTTTTTGGGTTAGAAGATATTGAATATCATAAAACTTTTTAATATCATCGGTAAAGTTTTGGAGTGATTTTGTGGCAATTTCTTTGGCATTATCCAATGAAACTTCTTTGGTATAATCGATATTTACATAAATAATTTTACCTTGAATTCTAATACTTGCGGTATTAACTTTTTCATTTTTTTCTAATTCTTCTATTACTTTTGTTTTGATTTCATCGGATACTTTGTAATTTTCAATACCATCTAATCTATTGCCATAGACGTCTCCTCCGTTTGAAAAAAACATGTCTTTGGCAATAATGCCTACTACTACTAAGAAGATTAAAATAAATAATCCAATTAATAAGTAATATTTATATTTTAAAATAAACTTTTTCATATATACCTCACATTCATTATAATTATACTATATATTTTTTTTTTTATCAATGAGGTAATAATAATTTGTGATTAAACTGGTTTATGAAGATATTTTTTGTTAAATTAAAAAAGCCTATTTAGGCTTTTTTACATCATATTTTCTAATTCATCAACCATTTTTAATTCATGGTTTTTGCAATGTTCAATTAATTTTTTTATATTACCGTTTTTGATTTGGCTATAAAGTACTGCACCTGTTACCATTGCAAATGCTAGACATAAACATTTTTTCATCTTAATCACTCCTTAGAAAAATAGATGGGTACTGATGTACCATTAATATTTTTATCATTATTTTAATTATTATACTTATTTATTAATAATTCTTTTAGAGTTGTTCTTCTTTCGTTCATAGTATCATTGTTTACACTATAAATAAAACTGTTTTTATCCCCTACTAATATTAAGGTTTTTTTGGCTCTTGTTATTCCAGTATAGATTAATTTGTTATATAGCATTCTTTTAAACGAACTTACTATTGGTATTATTACCATATCAAATTCACTTCCTTGTGATTTATGGATACTTACGGCATAACCATGGGTAATATTTATATATTTAGCTGGGGTATAAATAACAATGTTGCCATAAAAATTAATGTGTAATTCATTTCTTTTGGACTTTGATTTTTTAGATGGGACAATATCTACGATGTAGCCAATATCACCATTGTAAACATTTTCATCTGGATCGTTTACTAGTTGGAGAACTTTATCGCCTACTCTGTATGTAGTATCCGATATTACTATTTCTTTTTTGTCATAACTAGGTGGATTAAATTTTTCTTTTAGGGTTTTATTTAAAATGTCAATACCATTTTCTCCTTTATACATAGGTGCTAGAACTTGTATTTTAGTATCGTCATAGCCTTTACTTAAGGCTTTGTCAATAATGTTTATGATTATATCTTTGACTTTAGAAGAATCTGCTTCTATGAAGTTATAGTCATCTTTTTTTTCGGTAAAGTTTTTAGATAGATCTTTTATTTTTACTTCTTTAGCTAATTGATTGATATATGAATTTTCATTTTGACGATATAGTGATTTTAGGAATATAACGTTGATAATTCCACTATCTATTATATCTTTTAATACTTGTCCTTCTCTTACACTTGGTAATTGATTATAGTCACCTACTAATATTAGTTTAACGTCTTGTCTTAATCCTTTTAGGAGACTTTCTGCTATGATGGTATCTACCATACTGGCTTCATCTACAATAATATATTTTTCTTTAGCTGGGTTTAATTCGTTAACGCTGAAGCTGTTATTATCCATATCCCATTTTAGAAATCTATGAATTGTGTATGCTGGCATTAAAACTGATTCTGACATTCTTTTAGCTGCTCTTCCGGTTGGTGATAGCAATGCTATCTCATCATCTTCTACTTTTAAGATATCTTTTAAGATATTAACAATACATTTTATAATAGTTGTTTTGCCGGTTCCTGGTCCTCCGGTAATAACTGTCAAGTTATTGGTTACTGCTTTTATTATGGCTTCTTTTTGGGTTTCATCATAGGTAATATTGTTTTCTTTTTCTAAGGTGCTTATATAGTTTACTATATTTTTTTTAGTTTTTGATGATATTTTATTTAGTTCACATAATCTTTTAGCAATATAATTTTCGGCATTGTAAAACATCGATAAATAGTATTTATTATCTTTTATTTTTATTTTGCCCTTTTTATTTAATTTTATAAGAAGATATTCTAGTTCATCTAATTCTAAGGTATCTATATATTTGGTTATTTCTTTTTGGATTTCTTCTAACAAAACATAGGTAGAACCAAGATTAAAACAAATATTGGTAATAATATAGATTATTAGAGCTGATAATCTTCTATCATCATCTTTGGGTATTTGTAGGTTGCTAGCAATATTATCAATATCTTTGAAGGGAATTTCTAGGCTTTCTATTAAGTCATATACATTTTCATTTATTACATCTAGGGTTTTATTTTTATATTTGGCATATACTGATAAGGCTTGTTTTAAGGTGAATCCATATTCAGTTAATGTTAATATAATGGTATTACTGTATTGGTATTCTTTTAGGGTTTGATATATTATATCTATTTTGTCTTCTTTTAATCTTGGAATATTATTTAATACGTTTTTATCATTAATTATTTCTTCTATGGCGTTGTTGCCTAATTTTTTATATATATTTTCGGCTGTTTTTTCACCGATTGGGAAAAGGTCACTAGCTAAAAAAGAGATAATTTCTTCTTTTTTTTCAGGTTTAATTATCTCATATTCACTTACTTGAAATTGATAACCATATTTGGGATGAACTATTGTTTGACCATAAAATAAGTAATTGGCTTTTTCTTTTATTTCATGGAAGGTTCCAACGAAACTAATTGTTTTTTTTACGCAGTTTAATAGTTCTTCATCAGTAGAATTTGTTTCCTTTATTTTGAATATACCTACGGTGTAACCATTTTGTTCGTTATTATAAATTATTGTGCTGATATTTCCTTTTATGTATGTTTTCATGTTATTCCTCATTACTACTACCAATATGGCTTAAAAATTCTTCTTCTGTCCAAGTTTGAATATTTAACTCTTGGGCTTTTGCTAATTTGCTACCGGCATTTTCACCTACTATTACAATATCTGTATTTTTACTTACAGAATTAGAGGTTTTGCCTCCTTTTTTTTCAATTATTTGGGTAGCTTTATCTCTTGTTATACTATTTAGTGAACCGGTTAGAACGAATGTTTTGTTTAAAAAGTTGTTATCGATTTCTAATTCTCCTAGATATTCCATGTTGATGCCGAAAGATTTAAGTTTATTTATTAGGGCTATATTTTCTTCGTTTTGAAAATAATTATAGACACTTTTACTGATAGTTTTGCCAATGTCGTCAATTTTTTCTAATTCTTCATAATGAGCATTCATAAGATTATCAATATTGTGATAAAACTTGGCAAGGATATGTGCTGTTTTGCTTCCAACGTATCTAATTCCAAGTGCAAATAATAATTTTTCTAGAGATTTTTGTTTGCTATTTTCAACTTCATTTAGAAGATTGCTGATGCTTTTTTCACCAAATCCTTCTAATACTTTTAATTCATCTTTGTAGTTTTTTAGTGAGTAATAGTCAGATATGTTTTTTAAATATCCCATATTGTAGAAATCTTCTACTATCCTATCACCAAATCCTGTTAAGTTCATAGCATCTCTAGAAGCATAGTGAATTAAGCCTTCTATTTTTCTAGCATCACAAGATGCATTGATGCAGTAATAAGCACTTTCCTCTTCTTTTTTTGCTAGTTTACTTCCACATATAGGACAGTTTTTGGTCATATGAAAATCTTGTTCTGTTCCTACTCTTCTTTCTTTTATGACTCTAACTACTTCTGGGATTACATCTCCTGCTTTTTTGATTACGACGGTATCGCCTATTTTTATTTCTTTTTCTTTTACGTATTCTTCATTGTGAAGGGTTGTTTTAGAAATTAAAGAGCCCATTACAAAGACTGGTTCTAATATGGCATTAGGTGTCACTTGACCAGTTCTACCAACGGTAAAAATTATATCTTTTAGTTTGGTTATTGCTTCTTGTTCTTTAAATTTATAGGCAGTAGCCCATTTAGGATATTTAGAAGTATAACCTACTTTTTGTTGATCTTTAATATTATTTAATTTGATGACTACTCCGTCAATATCATAAGGAAGAGTGATCCTGTTATTTTCTTTTTCATTTATATAATTTATTACTTCTTTTATATCGTTTGCTAGAAAGTTATTATCGATATTGGTTTTGAAACCCAAGTTTTTCATAAATTCTAAGGCTTCTATATGGGTTTTTATGTTGTAATCTTCTGGATTAGGTAAATGGTAGATGAATACGTCTAAATTTCTTTGGGCTGCTATTTTGCTATCTAATTGTCTGATTGAACCTGCTGCTGCATTTCTAGCATTTTTAAAAAGAGGTTCGTTTATTTCTTTACGGGTTTTATTTAAATCTTCTAAAGCTTTTTTGCTCATATAGATTTCGCCTCTTACTTCAATATCAATTTCTTTTTTTAGTTTTAGAGGAACTGATTTGATAGTTTTTACGTTATGGGTTATCTCTTCACCAATTTTTCCGTCTCCTCTGGTAGCAGCGGTTATTAATAGGCCTTTTTGGTACTTTAAGCTTACACTTAAGCCATCTATTTTTAGTTCACATACATATTTGGGGTTGTTTACTTCTTTCCTTATTTTAGTGTCAAAATTTAATATTTCTTCTTCGTTAAAGACATTGGAAAGACTCATCATAGGAATGTTATGTTTTACTTTATTAAATTTATCTACTACTTCACCCCCTATTTTTTTAGTTGGTGAATCTTTTCTGGCAAGGGTTGGGTATTTATTTTCTAAATCAATTAATTCTCTTAGATATTTATCATATTCCATATCTTCTATGGTTGGATTAGCTAGGACGTAGTATTCATAATTAGCCTTATTTAAAATATCTATTAGCTCTTCCATTCTTTTTTGTGCATTCATTTACATCACCTCTTTTGAAATATTTTTTCATATAATTTTTCTAAGTATTTGATTATTATTATATCAAATATTAAAATTGCTATTGTAATTATTAGTAAGTTTAAATTAAATTTGTTTAAGATAAATATTTTTCTTAGGAATATTAAGGATGATAGAAATAAGACGATGGTTATTGATAGGATTATTTTTTTGATGTTGGTTATTGGTTTGCTTATTTTATATAGTATTAAAATGTTTATAAGACCCGTTAGAGTTACTGTTACTATTTTGTATGTATCTATACTGGTTTTTAAAATATTGCTTAATATAAGAATAATTATGATGTTTATGGTAATGGCAATTCCAGAGCAGGAAGAGGTTTTAAAAACATTTTTGATAAAGTTTTTACTTACTTTTCTATTATCATTTAGCATTGTTAAGAAAAATGATGGTAGTCCAACACAGGCGGTTCCAATTAGGGTTAGTTGGATTGGATAGAATGGATATTCCATAGTTAAAACGATAGATAGAATTGATAGTAAAAATGAGTATATTGTTTTAACTAAGTAGAGACTTGCTACTCTTTCTATATTGTTAATTACTCTTCTTCCTTCGTTTACTATATCCGGTAGAACGTTAAAATCATTTTCTAATATAACGATTTGTGATACACTCTTAGCTGCTCCGTTATTTGAGGTTAAAGCGATGGAACAATCTGCTTCTTTTAAGGCTAGAATATCGTTTACTCCATCTCCTACCATTCCTACTGTATATTTTTGTTTTAAGGTTTTAATAATTAGTCTTTTTTGATATGGATTGCATCTTCCATATATTTGATAATCAGAAACTTTGGCAATTAATTCTTCATCATTTAAATTACTACAATCTAGGCATTTTTTATAATCTTTGTAACCTACTTTTTTCATAATGTTAGAAATAGTACTTACATTATCTCCAGAGATAATTTTGATATTTACTTGTTGTTCGGTAAAATATTTTAATGTTTTTTCGATATTTTTTCTAATATTATCTTTTAGAATAATATAGGCGATTATTTTGCTATGTGATGGTATTTTTTGATCTTCTGGAATTTCTTTTGAGTGAATTAAGGTTAGAACACGATAGCCTTCTTTGGCATAATTTAATGCTTCTTCATCCATCTTAGTGTTTGGTAGCATATATTCTAATGCTCCAAGGGCGAATGTGTTTAAGTTTTCGTAACAGACCATACTGTATTTACGATATGAAGAAAATGGTATCATTTTTACAATATTTAATTTATCTTTGGTTTTAAAATATTTATCCAAGGCAATGTCCGTTTGATTAACTAGGTTATCATTAAGCATATTTTTGATGATGCTATTTATATCAAAGGTGCTTTTATTTATTACCTTTATTACTTCTAAGGTCCCATCTGTGATAGTTCCTGTTTTGTCTAGGCATAAAACATCGACACAAGATAGGGTTTCAATACCGTTTAGTTGTTGAACGATAACTTTTTTTAGGCCCATTTTTACAACACCTGTAGATAGTGCAACACTAGTTAGAAGAATTAATCCAGATGGTATCATACCAATTACTCCAGCTGTGGTATATAGAATTGCTTCATTATAACTTACGTTATTTACAAAATATTGGATGAGAAAAAGGATTATCATAATAGGGATAATTAAGATAGTAACTATTTTTAAAACTTTGTTTAATTCTTTTTCTAGATATGTTTTATCTTCTTTTTGGTAAGATGCTTCTTTAATTAACCGACTGGAGTAATTATTTAAACCTACATTTATAACTTTAGCTTTTAGGCTACCTGAGATTATGATGCTACCTGAGAATATGGTATCATTTTTCTTTTTGATTACATTTTTGGTCTCGCCTGTGATTATGCTTTCATCCACTTCACAAAGGTTACTGTTTAAGACTAAAACATCCGTAGGTACAACATCACCATTTTTTAAGACAATTATATCATCAATGACAATATCGTAAGGACTAATTTTAATGGTTTTTCCATCTCTTATAACCGATACTTTAGTATTATTTACAATACTAAGTTTATCAATAATTAGTTTGGCTTTTATTTCGCCATATATTGAAATAATGGTATTTATAACAATAACGATTGCAAATAAGCCGTTGCGATAACTTTTGGTAGTTAAAACTAGGATGAATAGAAAAAGATTAATAAAGTTAAAAAGAGTAAATATATTGCTTAAGATAATATCTTTTATACTTCTAGAATATTTAACTCTTTTATTTACTAATCCATTTTTAATTCTAAATTCTACTTCTTTAGTTGTTAAACCATTCATAATCTCACTTCCGTTTTTTAATATATGATAGTTTTACTATCTTGATGAGAATGTACTACCTCTTCCTAATAATTTAGGGAAAATTTGGTTAGGATTAAAAGTGTATGAATCTACATAGGTGGTTCTATGGCCATCGGCTATACCAAAGTGTAGATGGGCTCCAGTGGTACATCTATCATAACCACCATATCGGGTTGAAGTTGATTTGCCCCCAACAGTTGCTATTACGGTATTGTCAGTGACTATATCTCCTAATTTAACTTTGATACTTAATAAATGGACATATTTGGTTGTGTAATTTTTACCTTTTACAGTATGGAAAATATAAATTTGGTTACCACCACAAGTAGAACCATAGATTATTCTTGCTACTTTACCAGATGCAACTGGATAAACTGGGGTTCCTTCGGGATTGCCAGCGAAATCATAGCCATAATGAAAATCACTTACCCATCTACCATTTAAAAGAAATGTTCTTTTCCCCCATCCGCTAGAGATTGTTCCGCTTTTAAGTGGGTATTTAAACCCGTCAGCATATGGCATAGAGGCACATACGTTAACATCTTGGTTAGCACTACAGCCTAAATTTTCATAATAAGCAATACTTTTATTTAGGGCATCTATTTCTTCGTTAATGTCAACATAACCTTCTTTAACTTCAGCAAGTTGACTATTTAGGGTAACTTTTTTAGAATTCAATGTTTTTCTTTTTGAATCTAATTCTGTTTGTTTTGCGGATAATTCTATTTTCTTTTGTTTTAATTCTTCAATTAGGTTTTCTAATTCATTTATCAGTTGGTTATTATAGGCGGTTAGTTGTGATACTACGGAATAACGATATACAAAATCAGTATAGTCTTCAGATGCTAAAATATAATCTAGATAAACGTTTTCACCGGTAGATAATTGCAAGAATTTAAGAAGTTCTTTGGATTCTTCTTTTTTGTCTTCAATTTTTTGTTCAGATGTTTCTATATCTTTTTCGGCTTGAATAACCTCTGATCTTGCATTTTCAATTTGTTCACTGATACTAGAAATATCATTATTAAGGTTATATATTTCATCTTCTGTTAATTTCTTTTGACTGTTAATTTCTGCTTTTTTCTTTTTTAAGGTGGCTAGTTCATTATACATATCATTTAGGGTTTGCGCTTCAACTTTAACTATTGGAGAAAATATGGTTAAAGCTATTATTATTACAAATATATATTTAAAAATACTTATATTATTTCTTTTAATCATATAATCACATCCTATATGACAATTATATCATAAAAATAAATAAAAATTTTAAATATTTATTTATTTTACATTAATTATAGTTTTATTTAACTTTTAAAAATAATAGTTTATAGCATGTTTTTGTTGACATTATCATAATTATTTTATATAATACTATTGCATTTGGCAGTAGTCTTTTAAATTTTGTAATGTGTTATGATATAAGTAACTTAGTGCTGCCTAAGCGAAAGTACACTTAAAACACCCTATAAAATTTCTAAGATACCTTCCGAATAGTATGTAAGGAGGAATTAAAATGGCAAGATATACAGGCCCAAATAACAAACAAGCAAGAAGAGTATCATTTTCAATATTAGAAAATGGTAAAGATATTGTTAAAAGACCTTATGGTCCAGGTCAACATGGTAATGCTAGAAAAAGAAAACCATCTAACTATTCTGTTCAATTAACTGAAAAGCAAAAGGTTAGGTTTATGTATGGTTTAAGTGAAAAACAATTTAGAAAGATTTTTGATGACGCAGCTAAGATGAAAGGTGTTCATGGTGAAAATTTCTTAAAATTACTAGAAAGCAGATTGGATAATCTAGTATATAGAATTGGATTTGCAAATACTAGAAGAGCAGCAAGACAACTTGTTAATCATGGTCACATTTTAGTAAATGGTAAAAAGGTTGATATTCCATCATATAGAGTTAATATTGGTGATAAAATTTCTTTAAAAGAAACTTCTTCAAATCATGGTGGTGTCGAAATCGCTTTAGCTAACGCGCCTAAGAGAGTCGATTTTGTTAGTTATGATGAAGCTAAAAAAGTGGGAACCTACTTAAGATATCCTGAAAGAAGCGAACTTAATGCTGATATTAATGAAGCTTTAATTGTAGAATTTTATAGTAGAGTTTAGTAGTACTTTGGTACTACTTTTCTTTTCCAAAAATAAAATAGATATTAAGGAGGGAGTTTATGGATATTAATTATGAATTAGATAAGTATAAAAGCTTTTATAAAATGTATAAAGAAGTTATAAGAGGGCTTACGGATGATTATGATTACGATATAGCTATTGATAATACTGATTATGATGATAGTAATTCTAAGGTTACTCTAAAGATTTATAAAAGCGACTATAATTATGCGACTAGAGATGAATTAATTAGATTATATAATAATGGGGAATTATTTATTTACTCTAATTCGGTAATTTTAAATGATTATTTAGCTTTTAATTTAGTTAATTTAATTAGAGATAATTTTATTTTAGGGCATGATATATTATTACCTTTTTTTGATAAAAATGGTAATCAGGTTTTGAGAAGTAAGACTAATACTTTATATGTTAAGATTAATTCTCAAGATGATTTAAAAATGGCTCAAGATATTCATTATAGTATAATTAAAAGAAAAACAAAGAACAATTAAAATATTTTGTTCTTTGTTTTTTGTTGTTTACTTCTTATTATGTCTTTTATTTTTTCATCTAGAATAAGATTATATTCTTTTTTATCTCTTTCTACTTCTTTCTCATTATATTTTATGTGATAATATTTTTTTCTTTTTTCGGTGTAGCCTTCTTCACCATCGAATATTGTAATATCAAATTTAACTCCGTCTAAATTAGTACAGTGTAGTAATACTGATGCTTCATAATCAGTTATGGCATTATTTTTTATTTCTTCTATAATTTCTTCTTTAAGTTTATTTTTTATTTCTATAAATAAACTCCATAGGATATCTTGTTCTATACCAGCGGATAATGCTATATTTGCCACTACGCTATAGTTATTGGAATAATCTAGAGTATACTCTACTCCATCTTTACCGATAAAGGTTAAAATAATAGTTTCTTCCATAAATTATTTTTTTCTTCCTATATAATAATTTTTTTTGCCTTTTTTGATTATGATATAGGTATTATCAATAAAGTTATTATCGTCGATATTGTATTCTAAGTCGGTTGTTTTTTCTCCATTTATTGATATAGCATTACCAGTTATGAATTCTTTAGCTTCTCTTTTAGAAGATGCTATTTGCATTTGAATTAATAAATCGATAAGTGGAATATTGTTATCAACATCGATAATCATATTTTTATCAAATATTTCTTCAATATCTTCTTTGCTTAGGTTAATAAATTTACCGGTAAATAGTATTTCTGATAATTTAAGAGCTTTTTGTAATTCTTCTTCACCGTGTAAATCTCTTACAAATTCAGAAGCTAGAGTTTTTTGGGCTAATCTTAGATGAGGTTCACGATTATGTTTTATCATAATGTCTTTTATTTCATCTAAGGATAAGAAGGTAAATATTTTTAGGTATGATTCAACAATATTATCGTCACTATTTAATAGATATTGATATAATTTATATGATGATGTTTTATTTAAATCTAACCATAGGGCATTACCTTCACTTTTACCAAATTTTTGACCGTTGCTATCTAAAACTAAAGGCATTGTAAAGGCATATGCTTCTTTACCTAATTTCTTTTTTATTAAGTCAATACCGGTGGTGATATTGCCCCATTGGTCTGAGCCTTCTATTTGGAATAAGCAATTGTGTTTTTCATATAGATGTAGAAAGTCATAACCTTGGATTAGATTGTAAGAAAATTCTGCATAGGTAATACCTGTTTCTAATCTTCTTCTTATAATATCTTTATCTAATAAGTAGTTTACGTTTATGTATTTACCTACATCTCTTAGAAAGTTAATATAGTCAAATTCTTTAATCCAATCGTAATTATTGACTACTAGTACTTCATTATTAAAAATTTTAGAAACTTGTTTTTTGATACCTTCTAAATTACTATTTAAACGTTCGTAAGAAATGATTTCTCTTTCACTTCCTGGTTTAGGATCTCCGATTAATCCAGTAGCTCCTCCTACTAGAAGAATCGGTTTATGTCCATATTTATATAATCTTTTGGCAGTAACTAACGATGAATAATGTCCAATATGTAAGCTAGAGCTTGTTGGATCTGTTCCCCAATAAAAGGTAATATTTCCATTATTGATAAGGTCTGCTACTACTTGTTCATCGCCTGCTATATCTTTTACTAATCCTCTTTCTTTTAATTCTTCAAAAAATGTCATTTTATCCCTCCTATTTTGAAAAAAGATGGTACCTGATAAGGACGAGCTATCTCGTGGTACCACCTTAATTTTTTCTCTTATTGATAACGGATATTATCCGTTTAGCTATAAATATGTAATTCATTATTTAATTATTATTAGTTTACAGCAACCACTAACTTTCTTAAAATAAATTTAAATAACTACTTCTTTATTTATAATACTAATTTTTGTTTCATTAATAATATAGCACTTTTTTTAAAAATATACAAGATTATTTTTTGGTATTTAGATTATTAACTATTTCTTTGATTTTTCTAAATCGATGATTGAGGCCTGATTTAGTAATTTTTTTGCCGGTTTCAAGGGTAATTATTTCGCTTAATTCTTGTAAGGATGATTCTCTATATTTTAAGCGATATTCTATTACTTCTTTCAATTTTTCATCAATTAAGTCTAGCATATCATTTTCTTTTAAGATATTTATATCTTTTATTTGGTTATTTGATGTTATGAAAACTTTGTCAATGTTTGCTTGTTCACAATTATTAAGGCGGTTGGTCATATTTTTATGGTCTCTATATATTCTTATATCTTCATAATACATAACAGCGTTATACGCTTTTATTATTCGTAAGAAATCACTGATTTTTTCAGCTTCTTTTATATATACCATATAATGTTTTTCTCTTTTTAGAATGCGACTGTTTAGATAATAACTATTTAATATATCGTTGATAAAATTAGCGTAATCTTTATTATCTAAAGCTAATTCTAGATGATATCTAGATGTTTTGGGATCGTTAATACTTCCTACTGATAGAAATACTCCTCTTAAATATGCTCTTAATTCTTCTTCATCACTAATGATATAATCACTTGGGATATTTAAGTATTCCATATTTTCTGAGTATATAGATAAGTCTTTTAAAATTGTGTTTACTTTTTCTTTTATTTCTAGGATATAATTTAGGTTTTTATTAAAGTTATATCTTTTTCTGACAGTTACTATTGGTGATATACCATAGATATCTTTGAATAATTTGTATATTCTTCTTGCTACGGAATTATTTTCTAAATGAATTTTAATACTATTTTCAATTTGGGAAGTATTTCTTATGATTGCAGATAATTCGCTTATGTATTCTGTTTTGGTACTATCTAATTTGGTAACTTCATTTTTTATATCGGTAGAAAAGCTCATTATTTATCACCTTTCATTAGGTAGGAAAAGATAACGAAGGCGGTTTTTAATGAATCATGTCTTACTTGGTTATTAATGTTAAGTACTAAATCTTCACAAATTAGTTCAACATTTAATTTTTGGATATTTTCTTCATCAATTAAAATTGCGGTGCTATTTTCTTTTTCTTTATATATTTTTTGTACATCAGCATCTACTTGTTTTTTATTAGCAACTACAACATCGATAAAATTATCTTTTATATAGCTATTTATTACTCTAATGCAATCTGATACTTTAAAGTTATCGGTTTCTCCGTGTTCTGTCATAGCATTACAAATATACATTTTTTTAGCTTTTGACTTAATTAATGCTTGTTTTATTTCATCATTTAATACATTGGGAAGAATGCTAGTGTATAGGCTACCGAGACCGAAGATAATTAAATCGGCTTCTTTTATGGCGTTTAATACTTCTTTAGTGATAGTAATTGGGGTAAGGTATTCAATATTGGTAATTACTTTACCGGCTTTAGTTATGTTTGATTCACCTATTATTGTTTCACCATCTTTAGTATGCGCTACTAAAACGGCTTTATCTTCTGTTAGAGGTAATACTTTCCCTTTAATATTTAGAATTTTACCTAGTGACTTCATAGATTCGGTTAAATTGCCAGTTATGTTATATAAGGCGGTTAAAAGAAGATTACCAACTGCGTGATTATTTAAATCACTATAGGTTTGAAAGCGATATTGTAAAAGTTGTTCTACAAGGGGTTCTTCTTTGGATAATGATGCTAGAACATTTCTTAAATCACCGACTGCTGGAATATTGAATTCTTCTCTTAAAATACCAGTTGATCTACCATCATCAGATACTGTAACAACTGCTGTTATGTCTAGAGGAAATTCTTTTAATCCTTTTAATAAAACCGATAATCCTGTTCCACCACCTAGGATAACTACTTTCTTCATAAAATCACCTTTTTTCTATCTATATTATATTATAAATAGTTAAAAAAAGAAAGAGCGAATAAGAAAAACTAACATTAATGATTTTTAATGTTAGTTATCTCTTAATATAGCATTATGTTTATTTTCTACACTTGTAATTATTTTATTAAATAGTTTTGTTACTTCTTCATCTGTTAGAGTTTTGGTGTAGTCTTCAAAGGTTAGATTAAATGCTATGGATTTTTTATTATCAGCAATATTATTACCAGTATACACATCAAATACTTTTACATCAGTTAGGATTTTGCCACCTTCTTTGGTAATGGTATTAATGATGTCTTCTGCTTTAATAGCTTTATCTACGATAAAGGCCATATCTTTTTTAATATTAGGATATTTATTTGGTTCTATATATTTAATTGCTCTTACTTTTTTATTATATAATTTAGATAAAGATAATTCTATTACATAGATATCTTCTTTGGTATAGTTAGGGTGTAATTTACCAAAATATCCTATACCTTCTTTATCAACTAGTATTTCACAAGATACATAAGGATGTAGTTCTTTAGGAATATTATTAGTAACTTCAAATTTAGTTCTTTTGGTTAGTCCTAAATATTTTAATATAGCAGTTACATATCCTTTGGCAACATAAAAATCTATTTTGATATTTTTGTTTTGCCAAGTGTTATTAATTAAGTTGCCTTTTAAGAGGATACCTAGTTTTAGTTCTTCATCTTCTAATGTTGAATAAGTATTGGCAATTTCATATATTTTTACATCTTCAACCAATCTGGCTTGATTATATTCTAATACATTTAATAATGATGGGATAAGACTTTGTCTTATGTATTCTTTTTGGATGGTCATAGGTTTGTCTATTTTAACTAATGAAGAATGAAAATAGTTAAATTCTTGAGCTTCTTTTTCATTAATTAGAGTATGTGTTCTTGTTTCGTCTAAGCCTAGGGTACGGATAAATTTAGATAAATCCTTACGATATTTAACGAATGGACTATATCCTCCTTCTATAACGTTTCCTTTTAGAGGAATAGATGGAATGTTGTCGTAACCATACATGCACCCTACTTCTTCTATTAAATCTTCTTTAATAGAAACGTCCATTCTTCTATTTGGAATAGTTACGTTAAAGATATTATTATCTATCGTATACGGAAAATCTAATCTTCTAAATTGTTCTTTTATTTCGTTTACGGTTAGATTTAATCCTAGTACCTTGTTAATTTTATCTACACTGATTGATTGTTCTTTCTTAGATTTATCTATATTATCGTGAATAAATATTTTTTCTTCTACTTTACCGTTTGCATACTTTTGTAATAAATGGCACGCTCTTTCCATTGCGGCATAGGTATATTCATAATTGAGTCCTTTTTCATATCTTAGTGATGCTTCACTTCTTAACTCTTCGTTAATAGAGGTGTATCTAACGTTATATGGATTAAAGATAGCACTTTCTATTAATATATTTTTAGTGTTATAGTCTACTTCACTAGATAATCCTCCCATGACACCAGCGATACAGATAGGTTTAGTTCCATCAGTAATAACAATATCATCAGTAGATAAAGTATGAAGTTTTTTATCTAGAGTAACTATTTCTTCTTTATCGTTAGCTAATCTTACTTTAATTTTATTTCCTACTTTATCTTTATCAAAAAAGTGTAATGGTTGTCCATATTCTAACATTATGTAGTTGCTTATATCAACGACATTATTAATAGGACGCATTCCAGCATTTATAAGACGTTTTTGAATAAAGGAAGGTGAATCTTTTATAACGACATCTTTTACTATTTTAGCTAAGTATAAAGGACATAATGGGGTATCTACTTCTAAGGTAAAATCGCTTTGATTGGATACTTTTTCGTAAGTGGTATCCGGTAATTTAACTTTTTTATCTAAGACTGCTGCTACTTGGTAGGCAAAACCTAGATGTGATAAGCAATCGTTTCTATTAGGATTTAGGTCTAGTCCATAAATAACGTCTCCTAAATCTAAGTATTTGATAGGATCTTCTCCAACTGGTGCTTCTTCTTTCAGTTCACAGATACCTTTATTATATGAATCTTCAGTTTTTTCTTCTAGTCCTAGTTCATATAGAGCACAGAGCATTCCATTAGATTCTACTCCACGAATGGTACTTACTTTAATTTCAAAGTTGTTAGGTAATATAGCACCTGGAAGCGCAACGATTACTTTAAGACCTACTTTGACGTTAGGAGCACCACATACTATTTGTTTTGTTTCTTTTCCTAAATCAACCATACATATGTGAAGGTGATCACTATCTGGGTGCATTGTAACTTCTTTAATTTGGCCGATAACTAAATTTTTTATAAAGGTATCTTGATATTCTTCTATATTGATACCTGATTTAGTTACTTTATTTTGTAATTCTTTTAAATCAACATCGCTTAAATCGACATAGTCATTTAACCAATTAGTACTTATTTTCATCATAGTTACACATCCTTTCTTCTAAAGGCATCAAGGCTTCTTAAGTCGTTTGTATATAGTACTCTTAAGTCATTGATACCATATTTTAGCATAGTCATTCTTTCTACTCCAAAACCAAAGGCAAATCCGGTATAAACTTCATTATCATAACCACAATTTTTTAGGACATTGGGATGAACTATTCCTGCTCCTCCAATGGTAACCCAACCGGTATTTTTACAAACGTTGCATCCTTTTCCTCCACAGTTAAAGCACGACATATCATATTCTACCGATGGTTCTGTAAACGGATAGAAAGATGGTCTAAATCTAGTGACACAGTTTGGTCCAAACATATGGCGCGCCATAGCATCAAGGGTTCCTTTTAAGTGAGCTAAAGATATGTCTTTATCTACTACCAAACCTTCTATTTGGGTAAATTGATGGCCATGAGAAGCATCATCATAATCTCTTCTGTAAGTCTTGCCTGGACAGATAATTCTAATTGGGGTTTTATCTTGGTTAGCAAGCATGGTTCTAACTTGTACTGGGGATGTTTGACTACGAAGAAGTATTTCATCATTTTTAATGTAAAATGTATCTTGGGCATCTCTAGCAGGATGTCCTTTTGGTAAATTAAGAAGTTCAAAATTATATAAATCTTTTTCTACTTCTGGTCCTTCAACTACTTGGTATCCCATGGATATAAAGAATTCTTCTAAGTCTTCAATAACCCTTTCAACCATATGGGCAGGTGCAATAGTTATATCAGTTTCTGGTAGGGTTACATCTACTTTTTCACTTTCTAATTTTTTATTAATTAAAGCTTCTTCTAACTCTTGCTTTTTACTTTCATAGGTATCATTAAATAATATTTTAACTTCATTTAACATCATTCCAAATGATTTTCTTTCTTCACTTGGGACTTCCTTTAACATACTGCTTAGTTCTGTTATAATTCCTTTTTTTCCTATGTATTTTGTTTTAATATCATTTAAAATATTTAAATCATCAACGTTTAGATCTATTTTAATTCTAGATTTAATTTCATTAACTTTTTCTTTCATAATATCTTCCTTTCAATAAAAAAAGATGTATACCTAAGGACGATTAAATTACCGCGGTACCACCTTAATTATAGCTTTTGCTATCACTTATACTTATAACGTAAGTAACGATTAAAACTAAAGAGTGAATTCATACTTTAAGTTTTGTTAGACTCTCACCTATTACTAACTCTCTTTTTAAAACTTAATTTTAGTATTACTATGTTCTTATTATGGTTTTATTATTATTTATGCTCATTTAAAAATCTTATAAGTTTTTTGTTTTTTTCTTTTAGTTCGCTTGTTTTTGTTATAGGATTGTTTATATAATTATGATAATATGTCTCTATGGCTTTGTTAAGATAATAACTTTTAAAACTTTCTTTGAATTTTTTGTTGTTTTTTAGGTTTTCGTAATCTTCAGCACTATAATGAGTTGCAAAAATAAATTCGTCAGAAATTTCAAGCATGTATGTAGGTTCAATTCCTGTTAAAGATGAAATATCATTTTTTATACATGATTTTACTATATTAGTTGATAATTTTCTTTCAAATATATCATTTAATAGTTTGCTATTTTGATATACAAAACGATAGTTAGGATCTTTTTGTAATATAGATTTTAGTTTAGAAACTATTTGGCAGACGAATTCTTTGTCATTACATAGTTTGTTATCGATTCTATCTAAATAATCTAAGCCATATTCAGTATCCATTATTTTATCTGTAAGAATAATTTTCTTAGCGATTGGTGAAGATGTAAATGGTGTACACCAAATATCTTCTTTGTAAAAATTGGTAACTCCATATACTATATCATAGTCTTCTTTTTCATCTCGTGAAAAAAATTCTAGTCCACCATTAGCTACGATAAGTTCTACTGTTTTAGCAACAAGGTATTCATATAGAGTTTTTTCATTCCTATAAGTGTTTGTTTTTTGTAAAATCTTTTTTAGTTCTTCTAGTTCTTCAGTGGTTGGAACATATACTTTTTTATTAATATTCATAATAACCCCCTATTTTTTTATATGTTCATTAATTCTGATTCTTTTTCTTTTAATTTTTCATCTATTATTTTATTGTATTCATTGATTAAATCTTGAACTAAGTTATTACCTTTTTTTTCTTCGTCTTCAGGTAGTTCTAAGTTTTTTAAGGAAGTATTTGCTTCTTGACGAATGTTACGAAGAGCAATTTTTCCTTCTTCAGCAATGCTTTTTACTTGCTTAACTAAATCTTTTCTTCTTTCTTCAGTTAAAGCTGGAATGACAATAAATACACATTCACCATTATTGTTTGGTGTTACTCCGAGATTGGCTTCAAAGATAGCTTTTTCAATAGCAGATAGGCAACTTCTATCAAAAGGTTTAATCATCAGTTGTCTTGCTTCTGGTACAGAAATATTAGCTAAGCTTTTTATTGGTGTAGGTGTTCCATAATATTCTACCATTATGCCATCTAGCATAGCTGGGTTAGCGCGACCCGCTCTAACGTTTATAAATCTAGATTCTAAGTTTGCAATTGCTTTTTGCATTTTTTCTTCGGTTTTGTCTAAGATACTATCCATAATTCCTCTCTTTCATAGAAAGATTATACTATAAATTTATAAAAAATGCTAGTGTGTTGGTTAATTTTGTGCTTTTTTAGATAATTTTATCAATTATTATTGAGAGTATTGTACTAATTAATAAAGAATGTTAAAAATATTTTGAAAACATATTGTTATAAAAACATTTGGTTAACATAATTGGTTTGGAACATTTAATGTGAGTGTCGCCCTCCAGACTTGAAAAAGGAAGTAAAAAAAAAATAGACACTCTTCAGCACATGAAACATTACATTTTTTATGGTTTGAGAAGTGGAAAAAAATGTATTAATCTCGAATGTGGAAAAATAATTATATTTTTTTTTAAATTATTCTCTTGTGTTTTGGTGGTAGATGTTATTTAACCATTAAAACAAATTCTTGTGTTTTGCCAATCGTATTTTCTGTTTTAAAAAAATCTTTTATTTTAAAACCACAATTCTCATAACATTTTATAGCATTTTTGTTTTCTTTCAATGGACACATAACAAGTAAATTTGCTTTCTTTTTTTGAAATAAGTAATTTGTTATTATATTAATACTATTTCTTCCAATACCTTTATTATGTAATTTTACTTCTCCTATAAATATATCTATTTCATAGCAATTATCAATAGTAATATTATATAATTTTTTATTTTCATCATTTATTAGTTGATATTGAATTATACCAACTGGTATATTATCATATTCAATCATAAATACTGGTATTTTAGCATCTTCTGCTGTCCTTGGTAAATATTTTTTCTTAACTTCTTCATAAGTTAATTTTTTTTGTTCAAAATGCAAATAGATTTCTTCTTCTTGATACCACTTTTCTAACAATTTATAATCTTTCTCATTATCGTTAAGTTTTCTTAAATTTATTTTACCATTTTTCATTTTATTTGCTCCTTTTTATTCTGATTTTTTCTATATTATAAGTTTTTTATCATTATGGGTAGTATATTTGTTATCTTAGAGATAATTTTTTTATATCAATGGTAAAAAACTATATCTTCAAATTGCAAATTTTAAATTTATAGTTTGAGTTCTTCTATTTTATATTTGCAGTTTAAAATATTAATTACATTTTTTAGAATATCGTTATTTAATTTAGTAAAGTATAGTTGTACTTTTAAAATGGCTCCATCTTCAATTAATGAGGAAATAGGATATGCCATATCATATAGTTGTGTTTTAATTAAAGAGCTTATTTGTTTTTTTATGATGGGATAATGTGTACATCCTAGTATTAGTAGGTCTAGATTTTTGTTTTGAAAAGGGGCTAGATATTCTTTTAGAATTTTGATGCTTTCTTTTTTATTCATCAAATTTTTTTCTATTAAATCTACTAATTTAGGTGCAGGATTAGTTATAACATTTATATTGTGTTTGGTTAGTGAAGAGGCAATTTTATTACTTTGGATGGTCATGTTGGTAGCTATTAAGCCAATATTTTTATAGTTTTTATTAACAATATAATCTATTGTTGGGGTAATAATATCAATTATTTTTATTTTATGTTTTTCTTTTAAGTAATTGGATAAATTGGAACTTATGGTTCCACAGGCAATAATAACTAAATCACATCTTTTTTTTATGAAATAGTTTATTATTGTGTCACTATATTTTTTTAAATTTTCAATAGTAGAATTTCCGTATGGGAGATTTTTAGTATCGCCGATATAGATATATTCGTGATATTTGTTTTTTCTTATTAATTCTTTTAAGATGGTTAGACCACCTACCCCAGAATCAAAAATACCTATTTTCATATAATCACCTATTTTATATTATTTTACCAGTTACTTTTTTATTATTAACTTTATTAATTTTTACTGAAATTACTTCATTGGGTCTTAATGGTGAGTTAATTTCTACTTTGATATAATTAGAAGTATATCCATAAGATTTACCATCTTTTGTTTGTTCTATAATCACTTCCTCAGTTTCATTTAGTTTGGATTGATAGAAATCTTGTTCTAATTGGTCAGATAATTCTAATACTGTTTTTACTCTTTTTCTTTTTATTGTTTCATCTATTTGATTTTCCATAGAAGCTGCTTTGGTTCCTTCTCTTTTTGAATATGGGAAGGTATGAATTTTGGTAAATTTTATTTCTTTTAGAAATTTAAGTGTATCTTCCATATCTTTTTCATTTTCATTAGGAAAACCTACGATTAAATCGGTAGTGATAGATACATCTTTGATCATTTTTCTTATTTTTTCTATTCTATCTTTATAGAATTTTAAGTCGTATTTTCTATCCATAAGTTTTAGAATTTTGTCACTACCTGATTGAAGAGGAATATGAAGATGTTTAGCGATTATTTTGTTATCTTTTATAAGATCTAAAATAGGGTCTGTCAATTCGTTTATTTCAATTGATGATATACGGATGCGATATAAGTTTTTTATTTTGATTATGTCTTTTAGTAATTGTTCAAAGGTGTAATTTATGTCTTTTCCGTATTTACCGGTATGAATACCTGTTAGTATTATTTCTTTGTAGCCATTTTCAACTAAGGAAGTTATTTCTTTTATGACTGTTTTTGGATCTTTGCTTCTAATTGGTCCTCTAGCATAGGGAATGATACAATATGAGCAGAAGGCATCACAGCCATCTTGAATTTTAACGAATGCTCTTGTGTGGCTGTTAAAGGAAGAAATATACATATCTTCAAAAGAGATGTTATCAAGATTATATATTCTTTTTATTTTATTTTTATTTTCTTGATATTCTTCTATTAAACTTATTATTTTTGATTTATCTTTGTTACCTATAATAATATCAGCATCTATGTTATCACCTTTTATTTGAGCGTGACATCCCATTGCAATGATGATGGCATCTTTGTTTTGTTTTCTAGCTCGTTTAATCATTTTTTCTGATTTCTTATCACTGGTATTGGTTACGGTACAAGTGTTTATGATATAAATATCGGCTTTAGAATCAAAATCAACTATTTGGTAGCCGTTTTCTTTTAAAATGTTGGTTATATATTCACTTTCGTAAATGTTAACTTTGCACCCTAGGGTGTGAATTGCTGCTTTCATATTAAAACTCCTTTTTAAATTAAAAAAAATATATAAAATATTACTTTTAGTGTAACATTTATATATATTTTTGGCAACTATTTACATGCCTTTTCTAAACGATTTTAATTCTTTTAAAAATTCACTATCATCTTCTATTTCGGTATTAAATCTCTCCTCACGAGTAGCTGCTAAATGGGTATTTTTTATTAATTCCTCGTAGCTGATGATGGCATCTTCTTCTCCTTGACGTTCAAAGTCTGTAAATTCAATCGGTGTTTCTTCTTCGTCTAGATCTTGATATAGTGTTTCATCTAAATTATATTTACTAATATCAATAGGAGTTAGTTTTTGAGTTTCTGCTAGGGATATAACGTCATTACCTTTACCTATTGAAACTGGGGATGTTTGATCTTTTGTTCCAATTTCTTTGAGCATATTTTTTTGATATATACCGGTATTTTCTAGATTAGTTTGTTCTTTATTTACTATTAAATCTTGTTTACTTTCTTTTATTAATTTTATATTGTTAAAATCTATATCGCTAGTTTTAACAATATTTATTTTTTTCTCTTCGTTTAGGTTTTTAATGATTTTTCTTAGTTTTTTTACTTTTATCATTAGATTAATGCAGATAAATAGTAAAATAAAAAAGATGGTAATTACTACCCAAATTAATACTAATTCACTAGTAGATAAATTTTGATAAAAATTGGAAATTGATTTAATTATATTCATTATCTCACCTCAAATAATGATAGTTTAGCATACTTAAAGCCGCGATGGCTGCTGTTTCTGAACGAAGAATATTTTCTCCTAAAGATACTGATTGATAGCCGTGTTTGTGTAGATATGTGATTTCTTCTTTAGTTATTCCACCTTCAGGTCCTATTACTATAATAATTTTATCACAAGTAGGATGATTATGCAAAACATTTTTGATGGTTTTAAAATTTTCCTTAGTATCCAGTACTAATTTTAAATCCGCTTCTATTTTAACTAAATCTTCTATTTTATGAATATTTTTGATGGTTGGTATATCGTTTCTTTTGGATTGTTCACTTGCTTCTTTACATATACTTTCCCATCTTATTTTCTTTTTTGCAAATTTATTTTCATCTAATTTTACTACGCATCTACTTAAACAAAGAGGAATGATAGTATCTACTCCTAGTTCGGTTGTTTTTTGTAAAATTAAATCTTGTTTTTGTTCTTTTATTAAAGAAGAAGCTAGAATAATTTCTTTTTTATTTTGTTCATTAGAAATAATTTCTTCTATTATTTTTATTTGATAATTATTTAAAATCTCACATAAATATATTTTTTTATTAAAGACTACTTCTATTTTATTATGGATATTCATCCTCATAACGTTTTTAATATGATGAATGTCACTTTCTTTTAGGGTTACTTTTTCTTTTTCAATATTTTTAGCAAAATATCTTTGCATACTTTATCCTTCTAATAATTTTAAAACTTCATCTTTATGATTTAGTGATAAAACTTTTATAATCTCGTCAAATTCAGTTTCGTTATCGATGTTTTCTAAATAGCAAATGTTATCTTTTACTTGTTCTTTAACAATAGCAACGTTATTTAAATTATCATCTTCATTGATTAAAAATAGATAGTTTTGATTGTTAATGTTTATTTTATCTACTACAATATATTTTTCGTTATTGTTTAATGTTATTACATCATCTTTATTATATTCCATCATATCACCTAATTTCTACTATTTTTTATAACTTCAGTGGTTGTATCAATGAGATTAATAGGATTTAGATTATCGATAAATTCTTCTGCAAATGCTCCATCTGGTATTTTATTTTTAGCCTCTTCAGTTAAATGATAATCAGAGCCTACACGAACATAATCATCGTTAGTAATTTCGTACTTTTGTTTAATAGCTAAGGTGGAGATAAGATTATTAATTATTAGATAAAAAATTAAGGCAATGGCTATTTTTCTTATAGCTTTATTTTTTTTCTTTTCAATTTTTTCTTTTTTTTCTGGTGGCATTTTTTCAACGATGGTTACATAGCTACCTTGTGGAAGTTTACTACTTTTCATTACGCCTCTTTTTATCTCTTTAAATTTTAGTTCATCGTTTTTATTCATAAAAATCACTTCCTTTAGTTTAATTATATTATATATTTGCTTTTATTAAAAGAAAATTATGCCTATTTGACATAATTTTTATATTTTTTAAATGAAGGATGGTTATCTAAAGAGGTATTATTTAATTGTTCAAATAATTGTTTTTGTTCTTTAGTTAGTTTTTCAGGAATGATGATATCGATAATTGCATACATATCGCCTTTTTTACCAGAGTGAACATTTTCAATACCTTTGCCTTTTAATCGTAATTTATCGTTATTTTGAATTCCTGCTGGGATAGACATGGTAACTGGTCCATATATTGTTGGAACTTCTTTTTTACATCCTAATACAGCCTCGGTTATGGTTAGAGGAAGAGTTAGATATATATCATCTTCTTCTCTTTCATATATTTCGTGGGCTGATACACTGAACTCAATATATAAATCTCCACTTACACCACCGTTTAATCCTGCTTCACCTTTTCCTTGGAGTCTTAGGCGATTACCGGTATCTATACCTGCAGGTATTTTTACGGTGATATTTTTATTTTCTTTAACTTGGCCCGTTCCTTTACATTTGGTACATTTTTTTTCGTAGGTTTTACCTTTACCACCACAAGTTGGACATGGTGTTTTAGTTAGAAATGTTCCAAAAAGGCTTCTTTGTTCACTAGTAACCATACCAGAGCCATGACAAGAATTACATGTTTTTTCATCAAAACCACCATGGCCATTACATTCACTACATACATCTACTACATCTAATTTAATATTCTTTTCACAACCAAAAGCTGCTTCTTCAAAGGTAATATTCATTTTATATAATATGTCATTACCGTTTTTTCTACCAGAAGTTCTTCTTGATGATGATGAGAATGCACTTCCACCAAAGCCAAAGCCCGATAGTATTTCATCAAATATATCATTCATACTACCAAAATCGAAACCTTCAAAGCCAGAGAATCCTCCACGGTCATCGGTGAAGGCGGCATGACCATATTGATCATATTTTCTTCTTTTATTTTCATCTGATAATACTGCATATGCTTCTTGGGCTTCTTTAAACTTTTCGGCAGCATTTTCTTCTTTGGATACATCTGGATGGTATTTCTTAGCTAATTTTCTAAAAGCACTTTTTATCTCAGCCTCGGTAGCTGTTTTGCTGACACCTAGCACTTCATAATAATCTTTTTTATTCATAAAACTCACTACTTTCTATATTAGTTTTTTTAGCTCATATAATTTATCTTTAAATACTTTTAAAGCATCGGCTACTACTTCACCGGTAGTTAAATCAATACCTACTAGTTTTAGGATATCTAATGGATAGCCATTGCTACCTGATTTTAGAAATTTTATATAATTTTCTTTTACTTCTTGGTTTCCTTTTAATATTTCATAAGCTATATATATGGCACAAGATAGTCCTGTTGCATATTTATAGACATAAAATGAGGTATAGAAATGGGGAATACGCATCCACTCGTAACGAATTTCTTCATCGCTTATAACGTTTTTACCATAATATAATTTATTTAAATTGTAATAGGTATCCGAGAATTCTTTTTCAGTTAAGGGAATACCTTCTTTTTCTTTTTGATGCATAATCATCTCAAATTCTGCAAACATTGTTTGACGATAAATCGTAGCTCTTACTTTATCTAAGAATTCACTTAAATATAGGATTTTTTCGTTTTTATCAGTAGCATTTTGATATAAATACTCATTTAAAAGTATTTCATTGACAGTAGAGGCAATTTCAGCTAGGAAAATTGGATAATTAGCATATTCATATATTTGATTATTTTTAGAATAGTAACTATGTACAGAATGTCCTAGTTCGTGGGCAAGGGTCGATAGTGAATCTAAATCGTTTTCATAATTAGTAAGTAAGTACGGATAACTATCATAGCAACCCCAACTATAGGCTCCTGATTTTTTTCCTTTTTTAGGATATACATCTATCCATCTTTGGTCAAAAGCTTTTTTAATAATGTTAAGGTAATCTTCTCCTAAAGGTGATAATGCTTGTATAATAATATTTTTTGCTTCTTCATATGGTATTTCTTTACTTTCCATATTGGCTAGGTCTGTATAGATATCATACATATGTATTTTTTTTAAGTTTAGGGCTTTTTTTCTTTCTTCCATATAATCATACATAGTATCTAAGTTATCTTTTACCGTCTTAATTAAGGAAGTATACACATCCAGTTTAATATTATCTTGATATAAGCTTTGTTCTAATGGTGAATTAAAGCCTCTAATATCGCAAAGAATATTATTTTCTTTTATTTTACTTTTTAAAAGAGCAGTAATAGTGTTTTTGTGGTTATAATAAAATTGATATAATACTTTGAAGGCATTTTTTCTAACACGTCTATTTTTACTACTTACATATTTTATGTAATTACTAGCAGTAAGTTCTACTTTTTTGCCAGTTTCATCTTTAATGAAACCTAATTTAATATCAGCGTTATTTAAATTATAGAAAGCTTCACTGCCAGAGTTTAAGGCGTTACATACTTTAGATAATAATGCTTCTTCTTTATCACTTAAAGTATATTTTTGATAGCGAAATAATTTTTCAAATGATAGTTTATAATCACTAAGGTAATTACTTGTTTGTAACAAGGTATTAATATATTCTAAGTTATTACTTAATATTTCTGTTTTTACAAATGATAATTTTTCATTAACTTCATCATATAGTTTTTCTGCTTTTAGTTTTAATTTTTGATAGTCATTATTTAAACTATCAGTATCACAAATCATATTGGCATAGGTATAGACCAATTCTAATTTACGATACAATTTTTCACTTGTTTTTAAATAATCAGTAAGGGTATTCGCATTATCTAAAATGTGATTTTCCATATCTTTAATATTTTTAGTTAAAGATATTATTTCTTTAGAAAGCTCTTCAAACTGGATATCGTTTTCTATCATTTTTTCAATGTCCCAAGTATAGTTATTATTATTTTTATTTTCCACAAAATTAATCCTTTCTTTTAACAAGCTAGAAGTTCTAGTTTTCCTAGAACTTCTTAGTTATTTAATTATTTTTCTTCAAATTCAGCATCTACTACATCATCTTTTTTGTTATCTTCTTTAGTGTTAGTGTCGTTTTCTTGTGATTCAGAAGCTTGTTTTTCTTGCATACCTTTAGCTATTTCTTCGTAAACTTTGCTAGCTAAGGCATTAGCTTTTTCTAATAGAGCATCTTTTTTCTTTTTAATATCTTCTATATCTTCTTTATCAAGTGCTTCACGTAATTCTTTAATTAAGTTTTCAGCTTCTTCTTTTTCTTTAGCGTCTACTTTATCTCCTAAATCTTTAATTGCTTTTTCAGTCATAAAGATTGTTTGTTCAGCTTCGTTTTTAGTATCTGCTGCTTCTTTACGTTTTAAATCAGCTTCTTTATTAGCTTCTGCTTCTTTCATCATCTTATCTATTTCTTCATCAGTTAAGGTGTTAGAAGCAGTAATAGTAATGCTTTGTTCTTTGTTAGTACCTAAATCTTTAGCTTTAACATTTACGATACCATTAGCATCAATATCAAATGATACTTCAATTTGTGGAATGCCACGTGGTGCTGGTGGAATATTTGTAAGTTGGAATCTACCTAATGTTTTATTGTCAGCGGCCATTGGTCTTTCACCTTGTAATACGTGAATGTCTACAGCTGGTTGATTATCAGCAGCGGTTGAGAACACTTGTGATTTAGTAGTTGGAATCGTAGTATTTCTTTCTATTAAGGTTGTCATAACACCACCTAGAGTTTCAATACCAAGTGATAGTGGGGTAACATCTAGTAATACGATATCGTTAACATCACCAGTTAAAACACCACCTTGAATAGCAGCACCCATAGCTACTACTTCATCAGGGTTAACTCCTTTAGATGGTTCCATTCCAAGTTCTTTTTTAATTAATTCTTGAACACATGGAATTCTTGTAGATCCTCCTACTAATATTACTTTATTTATATCTTTTTTAGTTAGTTTAGCATCGCTTAAAGCTTTTCTTACTGGTTCTAGAGTAGAATCTACTAAATCGTGAATTAATTCTTCAAATTTAGCTCTAGTTAATGATAATTCTAAGTGAAGTGGTCCATCTGATCCTTGTGAGATAAATGGTAAGCTAATTTGGGTAGTAGTTACACCAGATAAATCTTTTTTAGCTTTTTCAGCGGCATCTTTTAATCTTTGCATTGCCATTTTATCTTTAGTTAAGTCTACACCATTTTCCTTTTTGAATGTTTCTACTAAATAGTTTACAATACGATTATCAAAGTCATCTCCACCTAGTCTGTTATTACCAGATGTTGATTTAACTTCAAATACTCCATCACCAAGTTCTAGAATAGATACATCGAATGTACCTCCACCTAGGTCATATACTAAAACTGTATGTAGATTTTCTTGTTTATCAAGACCATATGCTAAAGCAGCTGCTGTTGGTTCGTTGATAATTCTTTCTACTTCAAGTCCAGCAATTTTACCAGCATTTTTAGTTGCTTGTCTTTCAGCATCGTTAAAGTATGCTGGAACGGTAATTACGGCTTTGGTTACTTTTTCACCTAAATAACTTTCAGCAGTTTTCTTTAAATCACCTAGAATCATCGCACTGATTTCTTCTGGTGTATATTTTTTACCTTCTATTTCTACTTTTTCACTAGTACCCATTTTTCTTTTAATTGATGATACAGTATTAGGATTAGTTACTACTTGTCTTTTAGCAGCTCCCCCTACTATAATTTCACCATTTTTAAATGCTACTACTGATGGAGTTGTTCTTTCTCCTTCTGGATTAGCAATTACTTTTGCTTCTCCTCCTTCAAATACTGAGACACAACTATTTGTTGTACCTAAGTCAATACCAATAATTTTACTCATATAAATCATTCTCCTTTTCTTTTATTTTGGGTATTTATTACCCTAATTTTTATACTATCATTTCTGATATTAGCTTAATCATAAAATCTATTTTTTTATGATAATAAATTTTTTTATTTTTTAAACAAATACTATTAAAGCAATTGTTGTTAATAAAACTAGAAAATAAACAATTGGTAACACTATATTACTCATTTACTTTCACCATGGAAACCCTGATTACTTTGTCTTTATACATATATCCTTTTTGAAGTACTTCTAAAATTGTTCCAGAAGCTTTACTTTCATCTTTATCTGTTAAAACAGCCTGATGATATGTTGGGTCAAATTCCTTGCCTAAAGCCTCAATTTCTTTTACTTCATATTTATTTAATACTTCAATTAGATTAGTATAAATCATTTTGAAGCCATTTAAGAATTTTGACAATTCATCTTCTAAGTTATTATCATCTAATTTAATAGCTCTTTCAAAGTTATCAATGATAGGTAATATTTCTAAGATGATATCTTCTTGAGAATACTTTAGCATTCTACTTACTTCATCATCTTTTCTTCTTTTATAGTTTATTAATTCAGCTTGATTTCTTACTAATTTTTCTTCTAATTCCTTTATCCTGTTACCTAGAAGTTCTATTTCACTATTTTTTATTTCTTCTTGTTTTTCTTCTTGCTCTTCTTTTATTTCTTCATTTTTATTTTTTACTTTTTTTACATCTTTTTTACTCATATTGACCTCTTTTCTTTAGACTACTATTTAGTATTTTCAAAATGATTTTTTATATAATCTAAAATGCCTACGACTTTATCGTATTCCATTCTTTTTGGTCCTACTATAGCGATAGTGCCTTCTTCTCCATTATAGTTATATTTTGTCTTAATTACAGATACATCACTATCCAATTCACTTTCTTCACCGATATAGATGTTGATGCCTCCGTTTTCTTCTTTCATCGCTTTAATATTATTAATATTATCAAATTTAGCTAAAATATCTTTAACTTTATCAACATTGCTAAATTCTGGTTGATTTAGAAAGTTATTTTTACCTACAAAATGGACTTCACTGGCTTTTTCCTTAAACTCACTAAATGCAGTATAGAAAGCATCATATAATACTTCGTGTTGTTTAACATATTTAGGAATAATTGGTTTTATTTCAAATTCTAATTTACTGCTTATTTCATTAATCGGAGTACCTACTAGTAATTTGTTAATTAGGTCAACTATTTGTTTTACCTCTTTAGTAGAAATATCACTAGGTAATACCATATTTTTATGTTCAACAAATCCTTTATCAGTAATCATCATTGTTAGAATTTTATTTTCATCGAGTGGAACTGTTTCTACTTTTTTTAATTTATTTTCCCTAGCAGTATTTCCTAAGGCAATAGTTGTATAATTAGTAATATCAGAGATTATTTCTAGGCTCTTTTTTATCGTATCACTAATTACTAGCGAATTGTTTCTAAATATGGTCTGTAGCTTTAACATATCCTCACCAGTGATGTTTTTAGGTTTCATTAATTTATCTACATAATAACGATACCCTTCTTCACTTGGAACTCTTCCTGAAGAGGTATGGGTTTTTTCTAGATAACCTAACTCTTCTAAATACATCATCTCGTTTCTAACTGTAGCTGATGAACATTTTAATTTTTTACAGACATAATCGCTTCCTACAGGATGAGCTGATTTAATATACTCTTCGACGATGATTCTTAATACTTCACTTCTTCTTTCATTAAGCAAGTTATCACATCCTCACTAGCACTAGTAATTTATGAGTGCTAAAATAATTATATGACTATATTTTAGCATTGTCAAGTGAAAAGTGCTAAAATTTTAAAAAATATTTTTTAAAATAAAAAGTAAATCACACATCAATATGATCTACTTTTAATTTATGGCTTTAAATATTAAGCTTTTTATTTGTAAGTTACACTAAATATTTGATACTTTATTATTGTTAATATATCTAATTACATATATTAATGAACATATACATATCAATATAATTATACCTATCCAATATGTTGAGGTATTAGGATTTTCTATATTTTCTTCTTGCGATTGATTATTATTTTCACCTTGATTATCTTTATCAGTAGAATTTCCATCTAATGTATTACCAGAATATAAATAAGTGGTTAACTTAGTATTTTTACTAGTATCAGGTAAACTACTAAATAGGTTATTAGATATATCTAAATATGTTAATTTTTCATTATTAGTAATATTTAGTGTAGATATTTTATTATCGTGTAGTACTAATTTTGTTAATGCCGTATTTTTACTTACATCCACATTGGTAAGTTGATTTTTGTGCAAATATAATGTTATTAATGCTGTATTATTACTTACATCCACACTGGTAAGTTGATTGGTATGCAAGCCCAAAGATGTTAATACCGTATTTTTACTTACATCCACATTGGTAAGTTGATTTTCGTGCAAATATAATGTTATTAATGCTG
>JAEDMO010000019.1 GCA_016302935.1 Bacilli bacterium
AGCAGAGGACTGAAAATCCTTGTGTCGCTGGTTCAATTCCCGCTGGAGCCACCATATTTACTGATACTTAGTCATCTAAATTATTATTTAATTAGATGATTTTTTTTCTTTTAAAATATTAACAATAAATAATAATAAACAATTATTTAAAAAGAACATAATATATATTGGTGATATAATGAATACTATAACAGTAAGTGAGCTTAAAGAATTAAAAAATCCTCTTATTATAGATATAAGAGATAATTTTAATTATAATAACAGTCACATTCCAAGTGCCATTAACATTCCAGAATTGATATTAAAAGAAATGCCCGCCAGATATTTATCAAAAAACAATACCTATTATCTTTACTGCAGTATTGGAAAACAAAGTTTAATTTTATCCAACTATTTAAACACCATTGGCTATCATTGTTACTCTCTAGAAGGGGGATATCAGGAATATAGAAGAAATTTAGAAATTTACTAATACCAAAAGACGATAATAATGGTATAATATAAATAGTAAAGGATGTGTAAAAATGATGGACTATATAATAATAGGATTACTAATAATATTAATTATTTTAACAATAATATCTATAAGTAAGAATATCAACGAATCAAGGATTACCGAAAGATTAGGAAAATTAGAAACTAATACTATCAAAGAATTAGGAGATTTTAATAACAGCTTAACTAGAAATATGAACGAAGACTTTACAAAATTAAACGAACGGATAGATACTAGATTAAGAATAATTAACGATAAAGTAAATGAAAGAATTGATGATAATTTTAATAAAACTAATAAAACATTTACCAATATTTTAGAAAGATTATCTAAAATAGACGAAGCTCAAAAGAAAATAGATAATCTCTCATTAGATATTGTTAATCTTCAAAGTATCCTAACCGATAAAAAGAGTAGAGGTATTTTTGGCGAAGTAAATTTAAAACATATCTTATCAAGCGTATTTGGTGATGTTAATGATAAAATATACCAAATGCAATATCAATTTCCTAATAATACCATTGCAGATGCTGTTATCTTCGCGCCAGAACCCCTAGGATTAGTCGCAATCGATTCAAAATTTCCATTAGAAAACTATCAAATTATGGTAGATAAAAATAGAAATAATCTAGAAAGAAGCATGGCTGAAAAACAATTTAAGATTGATGTCAAAAAGCATATTGATGCCATAAGCAATAAATATATTATTCCAGGAATTACATCGAATCAAGCAATTATGTTTCTACCGGCAGAAGCCCTATTCGCAGAAATAAATGCCTATCATACCGATTTGGTAGAATATGCTCATAAAAAAAGAGTCTGGATAACCTCGCCAACTACCTTAATATCAACATTCACTGTTATCCAAGTACTATTAAAAAATATGGAAAGAGATAAATATGCCTCTATTATTCATGAAGAGTTAAACAAACTAGGCCTAGAATTTGCAAGATATAAAGAACGATGGGATAAATTATCTAGAAGCATAGAAACGGTGGGTAAAGACGTAGAAAGTATCCACATAACTACCGATAAAATATCCAAAAGATTTGAATCAATTAATCAAGTCGACATAAAAAATGACCAATATTTAGAATAAAATATGTGTTATCCATAATAAACTAACATAAAATTAATTAGGTGGTAATATGGGTAAACGCATTTTTTTCTTTTTGCTTGGTTTTGGTTTAATGATTATAGGCTTTACATATATTATTTTATATCTAAATTTACTTACCATCGGGTATAATTTTAACCAATATGTTAATTTTATAATTAGAAGATTTGAATGCTATTATAGTATCATTGGACTTTTAATTATTATCTTCACTTTATTTCTAAAAGGAGAAAATCACAATGAAATATATATATGATATCGTTTTAAACTTTAATAAACAATACTTTAATTTTTTCGAGTGGAATATTAATGATAATATTATTAATATAAGGAAAATACCAATATTTAAAATCAGCGATAAATTCTATTTCGATATAAAAAATTATTCTATTAAACTTGATACGGATTTTGTCAAAAGTATCGAAAATCAAACTTTATTATATTTGGGTAACAATCATCAAAATATGTGTCTTTTTAGTAATAGCAAAGAAGTACTAGGAGTAATGATAGATAAAAATGGAAACGTAATAAAAAGAAGTAGTCTATTATTTGATGAAGAGGATGAAGCATTAGAACTATGCGAAGAATTAAAAACTACCAAGATTGAATATACCATTGGTTCTAAAATAGAAAATAACGAATTTATCTGCAGACTTGAAAAAAGCCAGAAAGAAAAAATCATTAAAACAATAAATGAGTTATTCAATAATCAAAATATTTCAGTTTTAAAATATTTATATTTTGATTTATTTGAAGAAGAAAAAGATGATATTACTTATATAAAGAATAGATTAATAAATTCCCTAAACAAAAATAATAACAATATAGAACGTCTAAATACCATTTTCAGTGCCATAAAAAAAGAGATTATTTAATCTCTCTGGTTAAAGCTACAACCTTACCAATTATCATATCATTAGAAACAACATTAATATTAATAGTTGGATATTTTGGATTAATAGCTTGTAAAATAATTCCTTTAGGATATTTATATAATCTCCTAATAGCAATAACATTATTTTTGATTGCTAAAGCAATATCGTCCCCATTTTCATAACTATCTTGCTTAACAATTGCCACTTTATCATTCTTTAAATAAACAGGTGCCATAGAGTCATCTAATAACCTAACTCTTAAATCACTATAATTATTAACCGGTTCAAAAGAAGCGTTCTTATAACTATTAATTAATTTTTCCGTTCTAGGAGTTAAAGACTTATCTTTTCTACTACTATTAATGTAATTTTTAATTAATTTCTTTTCAAATTTTTCTCTTTCTTTAGAAGATGCCTTAATATCTTTAGGACTAATATCCTCAATATCAAAAATATTGCAAATCTCCACTAGTATATCGTAAGGAATATTTAAAGAGCCCGTTTCATATTTATGAAGCGTTTGGCGATTTTTTTTATAATTAAGCGCCTTAGCTAAATCTTCAAGCGAGTAATTATAACGAGTCCTAGCCTCCTTAATCTTCTCACAAATAATAGGTTTAAACTCATCGCTAATAAGGTCATCTTTTCTAGTTCTCATTATTTATCCCTCCTAATTAATTTTATTATCCTTATATATCAAAAACGTACCTAAAATACCTATAATAATCTTCAAAATAGTAACCATAATTATTAACATAATCAATTCCATTGTATTAATAATTCCTGCAAAAGCAATAACAGAAAAAATTACCGTATCGACAAATCCATAAACAATCACTGATAATAAATTACTCACCCATATTTTATTTTTCATAAGCCTTATTTCATAATACAAATAACCATTAAAATGTATTGTAATATAAGAAGTAAGTATTAAACCTAAATATACTCTAAGCGGTATATTAAATGCAGTATCAAAATAGATACTATTAACTAAATTGCTAGGTACAGTCATTTTATTAACTAATAATAGACAACCATAAACCAAAGTAAGCCCAATAACAATTATATACCATATTTTACTCAAATCATCTTTTCCATATTTTTGTAGTATCATATTCATCGCTACTATAGAAGTAGCATACATAACGGTTCCAGAGTTAACAGGAAGACCGAAAATAGAAATCATACTATTACCAAAAATCATAAAAAACATATATCCAAGAAAAATCCATAGTACAAGTCCCTTTTTTCCAAATAAAGAACATCCTACGTACATAAGAGCATACATAAAAATTATCTCTCCAAGTAATAAAAATTCATTCATTGTTTTGGCCTCCTATACTTAAGCACATAATAGAAAACAGGTATATACAAAATATTGGCCATTAACTTAAAACTATACGTCATAAGTGAAATTCTAAATATATTAGTAACATCTAAAATATTATATAAAGATAAAAAACCTAGTACTAAGGAATCAATTAATTGAACAACAATTGAAGCAAAACAACTATTTACAAAAATATGATCATAATATTTTTTAGTATATTTATATAAATATATAGAAGCCAAAACATTAATAACTAGTAGAATAGGAAATGCCAAAATATTAACCCAATTATTAACAAACAATTTCTTAATATTAATAGCTATACCATTAGAAATAATTGGCAAATAAAGATAACTAAAAATAAACATAAAAATCATTACCAGGCAAACAAACCCAATTAAATATAAACACTTTTTAATATCTTTACTATTTCCTTTTTCTAAAAGAACATAAAAAGCAATAAAAATAGCCATATAAACAGGAGAATATAGTATTATGTCAAAACTAGTAATTTTTCCAATTTTAAGAGACAAAACAAAGGACAAGACCACCGCAATTACTAAAAAAACACTAATTCCATCTTTTTCATAAGATCTATAAAAAAAATACAAAAGACCACTAAATATTAATAATAATAAGATAAATATTAACCCGTCCATCATCCACCTTCTTATTCCAATAGTATTATATCATATTTTTTTTAAGAAACAAAGAAAAAATTACCATAAACTTAAGGATATAGTAATTTTTTCTAATATTTAATCGTCACGGGTGATTAAGTTTTCTTTTTTTACTTCAATATAGTCATCTAAGCTTTTAGGAGTGTAATTTATAATATTTTGCTTTTTCATAACTTCATATATGCCAGGAGCCCCAATAAAGGCAAAAATACAAACCCATATAGCCTTATTTATTTCCATATCATAAAATGTTGTAGCAAAAGGGATACCAACTAAAAAGGAAATGAATAAATTAGAAAGGAAAATTTGATATCCCTTTTTAATAATGCCTAGGGTTTTAAGCTTTTGTATAATTGCCATCAAAATGATACTGAGCATACCAGCAATCATTAAAATGTCACTTAACATATCAGTTATCAATATATTCATAATCCCTCCTTTTTTTTTCTAATTACAAGGCATAATAATTTTTTTACTGAACTAAATACAAACAAATTAAAATAAAATCATTTCCAAATTCCTTTCTAATATGTTATATGATGAGATTAAAAAATTTGTCATAACAAAAATACAATACAAAATAAAAACTATTTGATTAAATAGTTTTTAATTAATTATTAGTATTATCTTCTAAACTCTTATAATATTCATATCTTTTCATCGCCCATATTTTTTGTTCGACTAATAAATTTTTATCCTCTGTATTTGTATATCTATTTTCCTTACTCAAAAATTCCTCATACAAATCAAAATCAACATTTTTACTATTTAGAATAAATTTTTCATCGGCAGGATTATATTTAAACGTTAGAAAATAACCACACTTAGTAGCTAAATAACCATTATCTAGACTATGTTCCATTCCGGCCTTATTCCCGTGTTCAATACAAGGTGAATAAGCGATAATCAAAGATGGACCCTTATGTTCTTTTGCTTCCTTTAACACTTTTAAATAATGTTCTTTATCATAAGCAATATTTACACAGGCAACATAACAATTTGGATAGCATAGTCCAATTCTAGCTAAATCCTTTTTAAAATTCTTCTTTCCAGCATCTGCAAAAGAAGCTACAGACCCAATATTAGACGATTTGGAAGTTTGTCCACCGGTGTTAGAATAGACTTCGGTATCTAAAACTAATATGTTAACATCATAGTTAGTTGAAATAATATGATCAAGTCCACCAAATCCGATATCATAAGCAAATCCATCACCACCGATTATAAACATCGTTATTGGCAAAATATAATTTTTATATAACTCTAAATATGGATGCTTTTTATAGTTAATTTTATTATAAACATCACTACATATATTATAATTATCATAGTTGTTAAGCCATAGTTCAAATAGCTTATCCTTTTTTCTGTTTTCCTCCATATACTTTTTAATCTTCATTCGATTATTTTGATATCCTAAATAAATTCCAAGTCCATATTCAGTATTATCCTCAAATAAACTACTTGCCCAAGGAATGCTATAAGGTGTCGAAGGACTAGAAGAACCATAAATAGAAGAACATCCAGTTGCATTAGCAATCATCAAATTACGACCAAACATCTGTGTCAAATTCTTAATATAAGCAGTTTCGCCACATCCTGCACAAGCTCCACTAAATTCAAATTTAGGTTCCATAAAACCAATATTCTTAACATTCATAATTTCTGATTTACATCTATCATTAACATTGTTATTAATCAAATATTCATATTTTTCCTGTTTAAATATCTCTCCATCATATTCTTTCATTACCAAAGCTTTATTACCTTTTTTTCCAGGACAAACAGAAGCACAAACACCACAACTAGTACAATCTTTGTAAGAAACTCCAATATTGAAAAATAAATCCTTTTCATTAGGAAGTATAGCTGGTATACTATCATCTAATTTTTTATCGGTTAAAAAAGGTCTAATTACAGCGTGTGGACAAACAAAAGCACATTGATTGCACTGAATACAATTTTCTTTTACATAACAAGGAACCTTTGAAGCAATTTCTCTTTTTTCAAACTTTGAGTTACCTCCCTTAACAATACCATCTTTATTATCAATAAATCTACTAACAGGTAATAAATCTCCCATTAATTTATTTATATAATCAGCATTACTAACCAAAGATAAATTATATTTTTCATTATCCACAGTAAACTTGTTAATATCTATTTTTTTTAAGTATTTTAAAGTATTATCCACAACTTGATTGTTGATATCTACAATCTTCTTCCCCTTATGAGCAAATCTTTTACTATTATTATCTTTCATCAATTTGATAACCTTACTCATATTAAGAACATCCAAAATTTTAAATATACAAACTTCCATACAAGTACTAATTTTATTCTTTAAACCAATATTCGAAACAATTGAATATGCATCGATTACATAAAAAGTAATATTTTTATCCTTAATTAGTCTCTTTACATCACTATTTAAAGTTTTATTTATATCTTCTTCACTCATTCTAGTATTTAAAAGTAATACACCATTATCACAAATATTTTCAACAATATTATATTTATACATATAAGTATCATTGCTAACTACCACAAATTTAGGCTTATCCACATAATAAGGAGCATTTATAATATTATTACTTATCCTAATATGACTCCTAGTAACTCCTCCAGATTTTTTAGAGTCGTATTGAAAATATCCTTGAACAAAATTATTTGTATGATCTCCAATAATTTTTAACAAATCCTTAGAAGTTGAAACCATTCCATCAGAACCATAGCCATAAATTAATAATTCTTGAAAATCATTTTCTAATCTAAAATTGTCATCCTTTTGTAAACTTTTATTAGTAACATCATCAACTATTCCTATAGTAAAGTCATTAAACAAAGTATTATTTGCAGCATAATCAAATACTGCCTTTACATCAGCTGGAGTGGTATTTTTAGAAGAAAGGCCATATCTTCCACCATATATCTCTAAATTCTTATCAAAAAGTCCAGCACAGACATCTAAATATAATGGTTCACCATTAGAACCAGCTTCCTTAGTTCTATCCAAAACAACAACCTTTTTAACGGTATCGGGTAAAACACTTCTTAAAGCATCTGAATTAAAAGGTCTATACAAATGTACTTGGATAAGACCATAATTTTTACCACCCTTGTTAAGTGCAGAAATAACTTCCTTAGCTGTTTCACAAATGCTTCCCATTGCTACTAATACTATATCTGCCTTAGGACTACCATAATAGTTAAAAGGTTTGTAGTCAGTGTGATTAATTTTATTAAATTTATCCATATAACCTAAAACAACATCATAACAATTTTGATAATCTAAATTTCTTGCCTCGGTATTTTGAAAATAAACATCGTCATTTTGAGCAGTGCCCCTTGTATTTGGCCTCAACGGGTTCATTCTAGTTTCCCTAAAAGAACTAAGAGCCTTTTTATCAACAAGTTCCTTTATTTTATTCTCATCAATTAACTTAACTTTATTAATTTCGTGACTAGTTCTAAAACCATCAAAAAAGTGAATAAAAGGTAGACTAGCTTTAATAGCCGATAAATGAGCAATATTAGCCATATGATAAGCCTCAGTCACAGAAGAAGAACTAAGTATACAAACCCCCGTACTTCTAGTTGCATAAACATCTTGATGGTCACCAAAAATACTAAGAGCGTGAGTAGATAAACTCCTAGCAGCAACGTGAATAACCGCGGGCAACATTTCTCCAGCCAACTTATATAAAGTAGGTATCATCAATAATAGCCCTTGACTAGCAGTAAAAGTAGTAGCCAAACTACCACTTTGCAAAGCCCCATGCACAAGTGCAATAGCACCAGATTCAGATTGCATTTCAATAACATTAACTTTATTATTAAAATAATTTAATTTTCCCTTATTACTATAAACATCAGTAAGTTCAGCCATCGGTGAAGCTGGAGTAATCGGATAAATACCGCATATTTCACTAAAATTATAACTAACCAAACTAACAGCTTCATTAGCATCCATTGTTTTATACTTTTCCATAATTGCCTCCTATTTTATTAATATTCTATCATAAAAAAGCCAAAAATTCTATTTATTAGTAATTTTTGCCTTAACAATATTTATAAAATTTTCTATCTCGCTCTTATTATAAGGATAAACTAACCTTAACATTGGTATTTCTAACTTACTACAATTAGCGCCTTCTAAAGCTTTATATATATTACAATTTGCAGTGCCAATCATGATAATCCCATCAACTGCATTTTTTAAATAAGAGCAACTTCCAAGCAATTCCTTATCATATATATTACTTAAATAAGGTATAACATCCAGATAATAACTACTACTAATCTTTTTATCAATAAAAGTAGAATACAATATTTCAAAATCATTATCTTTTAAACAATTAACTATATCTGAAACGAAATATTTATCGCAAATAACGTATGGATACCCAACAATTAATATTTTATTATTATTATGTAGAAGTAATTTATTTTGCCCGTTAATTAAATTTCTATTAACCATCCGTTCTTTTCTCTTAGCACACACATACGCATAAATACTTCTAAATATACCCCTTCTTAACTTAATTCCAATTTTCAAAAAAGCCAAAAATTCACATCTACCTTTAAGATAGTCAACATCAAAAGTTAAAAACTTCATATTAATAAAAGTACTCTTCAAAAAAGAATTAACCTTTTTAATACTAGAACATACATTTTTTCTTATCCCATAATTTGAATAATTAGGTAAAAATATATAATCACACTTATTAATCAAATTAAAGGTATGTCCAAACAAAATAGCACCATTTAAGCAACTATTCCTAATAAAAGATTGTCCCAATTTTATAACTTCATCAGTAGTAGGACCGCTAATTACAATATCACACCCTAAACAACTAAAAAATTTTCTATATAAAGTACTATATTGATAATAAAAAAAAGTTTTTGGAATACCAATTCTTATTTTCTTTTTCACATATTTCACCTACATAATAATATGCAATTAATTAAAATTTAAAACAAAATATATATCTCTAAATTAAAAAAACTTGACAAATTAAAAAAAAGATGTTAAGATATAAAACCGCAAAAAAAGGGGGGACTTTTTATGACAGAAAAGCCTATTAAAAACATAAACGACAATAATATCAGTGAAGAAGAAATGTACAAAGAAATAGAGACACTATTCGTTAAAGCCAGCCAAGATAAATTAACTAAAGATTATATAAAAACATTATCAGATAAACTCGGTGAAGATACAGTTAAAAAATATATCACATTATTTTTAGATAGCTTATCAGAAGAAAAGTACGATGAATATTACCCTATTATTGATAGAATTAGTAATTTTATTGAATTAAGTGAGGATAATGAATTAAAAGAAAATATATCAAAAAAATGTGAAAAAACTACTAGTTATGACGAAGATATCCGAATATATTTAAGGGAAGTTAATTCTATTCCTTTGTTAAACAGTGACGAAGAATATGAACTAGCAATTAAGTGTCGTGCAGGTGATGAGGACGCCAAAAATAAATTAATCGAGGCTAATTTACGTTTAGTTGTATCAATGGCTAAAAAGTATTATAGTGGTAAAGGACTTAGCTTTCTAGACTTAATTCAAGAGGGTAACCTTGGACTTATGAAAGCAACAGAAAGATTTGATCCAACTAAAGGATTTAAATTTTCTACATATGCAACTTGGTGGATACGTCAATCAATTACAAGAGGTATAGCCGATAATAGTAGAACTATTAGAATACCAGTTCATATGTTTGAAATGGTAACTAAATATAATCGCTTTACCAGAGTATATTATCAAGAAAATGCTAAAAAAGCAACTGATGAAGAAATATGTGAATCTTTAAAAATTAGTAAAGAAAAACTAAAAGAAGTAAAAAAAGCTGCTGTGGAAAACCTTTCACTAGATGAACCAATAGCAATAAATAATTCATCAGATAATAATTATAGCACTTTAGGTGAATTTATTCCTGATGAATACAATTTAGAAGAAGAAGCGGCAAATTCATTTTTAGAAGTAGCACTTAATGATTCATTGTCAACCTTAAGCCCAAGAGAAGAAAACATTTTACGTCTCCGTTTTGGATTAGATGACGGAATGGCTAGAACTCTAGAGGAAGTTGGTAAAGAATATAATGTCACTAGAGAAAGAATAAGACAAATAGAAACCAAAGCCTTAAGAAAACTAAGAATTCCCTCACGTAGTAGAAAATTAAAAGACTTCCTAAGTGATTAAACTAAGTAAGTATCTTAAAACTATCACTAATCATACAGAAAACTAAAATAGATATGATAAGTTATTTATAAAAATTGTAGAATAGACCTACAATTTTTTTTAAATTTTGATATAATATAACTGGTGATTTATATGCGTATATTAAGTATTAATGATTTAACTTGCTCAATCGAAGGAAAAACTATATTATCTAATTTAAATCTAAATATCAATAGTGGTGAAATTCACGCCGTTATGGGACCCAATGGAGTAGGAAAATCAACCCTATCCAAAGTAATTATGGGGGATAATCACTATCAAATAAAAAATGGAACCATTATTTATAAAGGTGAGGACATAACCAATATCGAAACATATAAAAGAAGTAGAATGGGAATCTTCCTTGCTATGCAAAACCCTATTGCCATTCCTGGTATATCCAATCAAGATTTCCTAAAAACTGCCCTAAGTGCTAAACTACAAAAACCAGTAGGATTATATGATTTTATGCTAAAATGCGAAACAGCTATATCAGACTTAAAAATGGATAAAAATCTAATACATCGTGGCTTAAACGATGGCTTTTCTGGGGGGGAAAGAAAGAAAAACGAAGTTCTCCAACTAAAAATATTAGAGCCATCATTAATTATCTTAGATGAATTAGATTCAGGATTAGATGTTGATAGTTTAAAAATCGTATCAGAAAATATATCCGACTACATCAATAAAAACAAAGATACCGCTGTTCTTATCATAACCCATTACCCTAAAATCCTACAGTATCTACCACCAGATTTTGTTCACATCTTATATAATGGAAAAATTGCTTATACTAGCACCAAAGAATTAGCACTAGAAATAGAAAAAAATGGCTATAAAAACATTATAAATAAGTCAAATGATATAGATGGGAACGACTAAAATGAATACAATAGTAATAGAGAATAACAAAATAAAAATTCCCTCTAAAGATGGTATTGACATAAATAACAACACAGTTAACATTACTAAAAATAAAAACATCGTCCTTGAATATTGTGATGGATTAATAGATGAACTTAAATTTAATATATATCCTAATGTAAAAGTAGAAATGTTCATATTTTCAAAAGAACTAAATCTTAATTCAGTTACAGTATTTAATATATTTAAAAATGCTAATTTAAAAATAACTAAATTTTATAATAACAGTAAAACAAAAGAAAAAACAATTCTAAATCTACAAGAAGAAAATGCCAATGTAGATTATCATTTTAGTAGTATATGTAAGCAAGAAGAAAATAATCATATCATAATTAATCATAATGCTAAAAATACAATAAGTACTGTAATCAACAAAAGTATTACCATCGATAAAGCTAGCAGTAACTTTATAATCGATAGCTACTTGCCTAAAGGAAGCAAAAACTCCCTTATAAGTCAAGATACTAAAATAATAACCCTAGGGGATAATTATTCGACTATTAAACCAAATATGTATATAGAAGAAAATGATGTAGTAGCAACCCACGGGAGTGTAATTGGCAAGTTTAGTCAAGAAGAATTATTTTATTTAGCTAGTAGGGGACTTGATTATACCGCAAGTATAAACTTACTTGCTAAAGGATTCTTAATAGGAAATATAAATATAAATATTAGGTTATTAGAAAAAATATTAAATGAAGTAAATAAGTATTGGAGGTGATAATATGCATAGAGAAGATTTTCCAATGATAAAAAATAATATAGTATATTTTGATTCTGGAGCCACAACCTTTAAACCACAAGTTGTAATTGATAGTATAACAGATTATTATCAAAACTATTGTGCCAATGCACATCGTGGTGACTATCATATTAGTCAAATAGCATCATCAAAATTTGAAGAAACAAGAGAAATAATTAAAAATTTTATAAATAGTAAAAATACCAGTGAAATAGTATTTACATCTGGTAATACCGAAAGTATAAACCTAGTAGTATTTGGGTACTTTCGCCATCAATTAAAATCTGGTGATGAAGTTTTAATAACCAAAAGTGAACACGCCTCTAATGTTTTACCATGGTTTGTTTTAGAAAAAGAAATAGGTATAAAAGTAAAATATATAAAATTAGATGAAAACAAAGAACTAACTATCGATAATTTAGAAGAATCTATTACCCCAAACACTAAAGTTATATCAATAGCACACATTACCAATGTTGTTGGGGATATTAGAGATATAAAAAGTATCTGTGCCTTAGCACACAAACATAATATCTTAGTATTAGTAGATGGAGCTCAAGCAATCGCCCATACTAAAGTTGATGTTCAAATGCTAGATGCAGATTTCTATACATTTTCATCACATAAAATATATGGTCCAACCGGTGTTGGTATCTTATATGGTAAATATGAATTATTAAATAAAATGTTCCCTATAAATTATGGCGGTGGAATGAACACCTTATTTGAACACGATGGCTACTACGAACTAAAATCACTACCACATCGTCTAGAAGCAGGGACCCCTAATATTGCAGGAGTAATCGGTTTAGGAAGTGCTATTGAATATGTAAATAATATAGGAATAGATAATATCATCAAATACGAAGAAGAATTAAAAAAATATTTATTAGAAAAATTAAAAGAACTAGATTTTATTACAATTTACAACGCTAATTCAAAAGGACCGGTAGTAGCATTCAACATAAAAGGAGTATTTAGCCAAGACACATCTGTATATTTAGATAAATACAATATCTGTATTCGTGCAGGTAATCATTGTACCAAAATGTTAAAAGACGAAATCAACATAAAAAATACATGCCGCATCAGCCTAGCACTATATAATAACAAAGAAGAAATAGATCTTCTTATTAATGTTTTAAAAAATAGCGAAAATATATGGAAGGAGATATTATAATGAATAACGATTTAAAAAGAAGCATTATATTAGATAATTATCAATTTCCATCCAATAGAAAAATTCCTAATGATGATTCATATATCAAGATAAATACTAATAATGAATCTTGTATAGACAATATCGATCTATATGTAAAATTAGAAAATGACATTATTAAAGATATAAACTTTGAGGGAGAAGCCTGCGCAATTTCCATATCGACTACTTCTATTATGACCAAACTATTAATTGGTAAAAGTATAAAAGAAGCCCTAAACATTATCAGAAATTATCAAAATATGATAGAAGAAAAAGATTATGATGCCAACATTTTAAAAGAAGCCATCGTTTATAATGAAACATACAAACAACCATCCAGAATAAAATGTGCTACTTTAACTTGGAATGGCATGGAAAAATTATTAAAAGATAAATCCCTAAACTAACTTATTTAAAGAATACTAAATAAGTTAGTTTTTTCTTGTCTTTTTTATCATAAATTTGTTATAATAACACTATGGTGATTCCAATGAAATTAACAAGTGATGTAATAAAAAAAATATCTAATATTAAAAAAGAACCAGAATTTATTTTAAATTTTCGTCTAAAGTGTTTAGAAGCATTTAATCGCCTTCAAAATCCTAATTTTGGACCTAAATTAGATATTGATTACGACCAAATAACCTATTATAAAGAAAGAGAAAATCCCCTTACTAATAAATGGGATGATATTAAAGATAATATCAGATGTGAATTTGATAATTTAGGAGTTATCAAAGCTGAGAAAAACTATTTGGATGGTATTGGGGCTCAATATGATAGTGAAGTAATATATCACAATATGATCAAAGAGCTAAACGACAAAAATGTTATCTTTTTAGATACAGACAGTGCCATAAAAAAATACCCAGATCTCTTCTTAAAATATTTTAATACTTTAGTGAAATATGATGAAAATAAATTTACCGCCCTAAACGGAGCAGTATTCTCTGGAGGAACTTTTATTTATATTCCGCCTCATACCAAATTAGATAGACCATTACAGAGTTATTTTAGAATAAATAGTAAAAATATGGGACAATTTGAAAGAACCCTTATTATTGTCGATGAAGGTAGTGAACTCCATTATATAGAAGGATGTACCGCCCCTACATATTCTGAAGACTCACTTCACGCTGCCGTGGTTGAAATATTTGTTATGAAAGACGCTAAATGTCGTTACACAACAATTCAAAATTGGTCTAATAATACATATAATCTTGTTACTAAAAGAGCAATAGTTGCTGAAAACGGATTAATGGAATGGATAGATGGTAATATTGGCTCTAAAATAAATATGAAATATCCTTGTTGTATTTTAAATGGACCATATGCTAAAGGTGTATGTATTTCAGTAGCCAGTGCTACCGCAGGCCAAATTCAAGATGCAGGAGCTAAAATGATCCATTTAGCCCCTTATACCAAAAGTAACATCGTCTCTAAATCAATAGCAGCATTAGGAGGCAATGCTACCTATCGTGGTACCACCAAAATATCTTCATCTGCAGAACATTCCCAAGCTTCTATCAAATGTGATACCATTATCCTAGATGAAATGTCAAAAAGTGACACTATTCCCACCAATATTGTTGATAATTCCAGTTCACTATTAGAACACGAAGCAACAGTATCTAAAATTGGCGAAGAACAATTATTCTACTTAATGAGTAGAGGACTCGATGAAGAAAAAGCCAAAGAACTGATCGTTATGGGATTTGTTAATGCCTTTAGAGAAGAATTACCAATGGAATATGCTGTTGAACTAAATAGACTATTAAGCCTAAATATAGGAGGTAATGCATGAAAAAAATAATAACCATCTTAATACTTTCAGCATTATTAACTATAGGTATATACTTCTATACTAAAGATGAAAATAAAGATTTAAACATTGAAGTAGAAGAAGTAAAAGCCAAAGTTGAAGAATACTATGTTTATGGTACAAAATTAAA
>JAEDMO010000020.1 GCA_016302935.1 Bacilli bacterium
GTTCCACGTGAAACATCAAAAAAGAGGCAAAAATACTTGTAAAATTATTAAAAATATTATATATTATTGATGACACAACATTAATGTTTGTAACAAGTCAGGATTGGAAAATAGCAGCTTAACAAACCTCTTGGTGTGTGTGTCATTTTTTTGTAGGTGAATATATGAAAGAGGATATTTTTGATACAAAAAATCAGTTTTATTTAAATGAAAATGATTTTTTGTATCTAAATTTAGCGATAGAAAAAGCAAAACAGTCTTTTTTTGAAAATGAGGTTCCAATTGGAGCTGTATTAGTGTATGATGGTAATGTAGTGGTTGATCATAATAGAAAAGTGAAAACTAATTTGTGTACAGCACATGCAGAAATAAATGTTATTAATAAAATGTGTCACTTGGTTGGAGATTGGCGTTTAAATGGAGCTACATTGTATATTACAATGTCCCCATGTTTAATGTGCATTGGAGCTATAATTGAAGCTAGAATTAGTAAAATTGTTTATGGATGTGGTAATCCTTTAAATGATAAATATTTATCATTGCTACGTGAACGAGGAATTATTGTTGTAGGACCTGTTAGTGCTACTGCGTGTGGAAATCTATTATCGAATTTTTTTAAAGAAAAAAGAAATTAATGCCATTTATACTGTTAATTTCTTTTTGTATAAATTCTAAAAAAGTAAATAAATGTGTTATAATTGTTTTGGAGGTGTATTGTGGAATATTTAGCTTTGTATAGAAAATATCGTCCGATAAGATTTTCTGATATTTCTGGACAGGATAATATTGTAAAAATTATTCATAATTCGATTGTTAATAATAAAATTTCACACGCATATTTATTGTGCGGACCTAGGGGGACAGGAAAAACAACTATGGCTAAATTGATAGCCCGTATGGTAAATTGTGAAAATTTGATTGATGGGGAACCTTGTGGAAAATGCAATAGTTGTTTAAGTATAAATAATAATAGTAATGATGATATTATTGAAATGGATGCAGCCTCAAATAATGGAGTTGATGAAATTAGGGAAATTAGAGATAAGGTGAATTTAGTTCCGTCAATATCAAAATATAAAGTTTATATTATTGATGAAGTGCATATGCTTTCTACTGGTGCATTTAATGCCTTGTTGAAAACTTTGGAAGAACCACCTAAACATGTTATCTTTATTCTGGCTACTACAGAAGAACAAAAAATACCATTGACTATAGCATCTAGATGTCAAAAATACAATTTTACTAAGTTAACTGTGGATAATATTGTTAAGCGTTTGAAAGAAATTGTAATGGCTGAAAAATTAACCGTTAATGATGAAGTTTTGACTGAAATTGCTCGTTTTTCTGATGGTGGTATGAGAGATGCTATTAATATGCTTGATCAACTCGTTTCATCAGTTAGTGGTGAAATTACAATTAATAATGTTTATGAAATTAATGGTATTTTATCTTTTACAGATATTTGTGATTTTTTAATTATGCTTTCTGATGGTAATTTATCTAATATTTTAAATTTTGTTGATAAAATGGAGTCTGGTGGTAAAGATTTAGTTAAATTATTAGAAGAAATGTTACTAATAATAAAAGATGTTTTAATTTTTAAAAATTGTCCAGACTTAATTGTGGATAACTTAAAAAAACCAAATATTCAAAAATTAGGAGATTTATATAATGAAGAATTCATTTATTATTTTGTTAATAGTGTTGATGAATTAATTGGTAAAATTAAGTTTTCTAGTCACCCAACTGTGTTGGTACAAGTGTTCTTTGTAAATTTAGTTAATTATTATAAAAATTTAAATGATAGGTTGGGAAATAAAATTATTTCCGGGAAATATTTCCCGGAAATAATTGAAGAAAAAAATCAAACTATAGAAGAGAAAAATTATTTCCCGGGAAATAATGATGAGAAAAAAAGCAAAACTGTGGAAAACAATAAGTTGAGTGATGATGTTAAAAAAATTAGAATTAATAATGCATTGGCAATGGCTGATAAAAAATTCTTATTAAATTTGAAAAAAATATGGAATTCTGTTGGAGAATATTTGTTAGATAAAAATTTTGGAGTAATTGCTGGATTACTTAATGATACTATTCCGGTTGTAGCCAGTGAAGAAGTTTTGATCTTGGTAAGTGAAAATAACTCGGTAATTTCTAGATTAAATGAATTTAATGCTGATGTTTCTTTGTTTTTGAAAAAATTTTTTAATCTTGAATATAAAGTTGCGGTAATTAATAATGTTGAATGGGATAATGAAAAGAAAAAATTTGTGGAAAATAAGAAAAATAATATTAAATATAGAGTTATTTCTGAAGATTCTTGTGATAAAAATAAAGTTTCTTTATCCGATGAAAGTAAAAAAAGTGTAAATGATGACGTTAATAATTTAATTAATATCATTGGTGATGATATAATAGAATATATGTAGGAGGCAAATTATGAATATACAAAATTTAATGAAACAAGCACAACAAATGCAAAGAGAAATTCAAAAGATTCAAACAGAATTAGAAAGTACAGAATATAATGGAACTTCTGCTTTGGTAAACGTGGTTGTTAATGGTAAAAAGGACTTGTTGAGAGTCAATATTAATAATAAAGAGGAAATTACTTGTGATGATATTGAAATGCTAGAAGATATGATTTTGACTGCTGTTAATGATGCTTTTAAAAAAGTAGATGCAGATAAGGAAGCAAAACTTAGTAAATATCAAGGGTTAGCTGGGATGATTTAATATGATATATCCAACTGGTATTAAAAATTTGATAGAATCTTTTAAAAATTTACCTGGTATTGGGGATAAAACAGCTGAAAGATTAACCTTTGCGTTAGTTAATTTTGATAAAAGTTTATTAACTGATTTTGCTAATGCAATTATTGATGTTAGGGATAATATTAGTAGGTGTGAGGTATGTAATAATCTTTGTGAGGGAACTGTTTGTAATATTTGTTCTTCAGATAACAGAGATAATGATGTTATTTTTGTTGTTGAAAATGCCAAGGATATAATTTTATTTGAAAAAATTGGAATATACAACGGACTTTATCATGTTTTGGACGGTCTTATTTCTCCACTTGATGGAATTAATCCTGAGGATATAAATATTAATTCGTTGATAGAAAGGGTTAAAAGTAATAAGATAAAGGAGATAATTTTGGCATTAAAACCAAGTGTTGAGGGTGAAACTACTATGCAATATATAAAAAAAATTTTGGAAAGTTATAATGTTAAAATTTCTAGAATTGCTAGTGGTATTCCTTTGGGGGCTGAGATGGAATATATTGATAGTATGACTTTGGAAATAGCTTTGGAAGATAGAATTAATATATCATAAAAGAGCTTTTTTATTCATAATCATTAATAGGTGATGGTTATGTTAAAAAAATTTATTAAATTAGTTAAAAAAATTGTTTTTGCTGCAATTACACTTTATGGTTATAATATAGTTACTGCACCTTTAAATTTGCAAATTCCAATTAACTTTGTGACTTTAGGGTTGGTTAGTTTACTTGGAATTCCTTCTTTGATTGGTCTGATTTTGATTGTTATGCTTTTTTTTAGTTAGTAGGTGATAATATGATTTCTAAATATGTTAATGGACAACCATCCATTTATAATACATTAGTTAATCAAAATATTAACAATAAGTTATCACATGCTTATTTAATCGATGCTAGTGGCAACGCAAATGCAATCAATATTGTTAAAGATTTTTGTAAATTTTTAATGTGTCCTAAAAAAATTGTGGATAAGTGTTGCGATGATACATGTGATATTTGTTATAATTTTGATAATTCTTTATGTAATGAATTTAAGTTGATTGATAGTGACGGGTTGTGGATAAAAAAAGAACAAATTTTAGATTTACAAAATGATTTTAGTAAAAAAAGTACAGGAGGTTTGAAGAAAATTTATGTTATTGCAGAGGCGGCTAAATTAAATCAAAGTTCTGCTAATACATTACTTAAGTTTTTGGAAGAGCCTGATGATAATATTATTGCTTTTTTGATTACTAATAATGTTAATTTGGTTTTGGAGACTATTAAGTCTAGATGTCAATTTATTAAATTAAATGCCAATGTTTTGGATGGTTTAGAAAAAATTGATAATATAGATAAACTTTTTGAATTTGCTTACTTTTTAGAGGAAAAGGGCAATAGGACTATTATTTATGAAAAAGAAAAGTGGTTAAATTATTTTTCAAATAGGAATGATTGTTACAATGCTTTAAATGTGTTGGTAAATGTATATAATTTGATTTTAAAATATAAATTAGGGTATTTAACTAATATTGATGAAGATTATAGGTCCTTTTTTGATAAAATTGTATCTTTGAATACTGTGGATAAATTAGTATCAAAATTATTGTCCTTAGTAAAATATTGTGACGATGTTAAAAAAAATGTTAATATAAATTTATTAATTGATAACTTAATTTTTAGTTTTGGTGGTGAATAATAATGGGTTTAGTTTCGGTAGTTTTTAATAATAGTAATAAAAAGTACTGTTTTAATGATAATGGTTTAAAGCTTAAGAAAAATTTGACAGTTATTGTTGATACTGATAAAGGTTTACAATTTGGAAAAGTTGTTCAGTTTATTAAAAACGATAATTATAATAATTCTGATTTTAATAACGTTGTAAGAATTTCAACAAAAAAAGATTACCTACAACATTTAAATAATTTGAAGGATGCAAGTAAGGCGGTTGATATTTGTAAAAATATTATTGCAAACAATAAATTAAATATGTCTATTGTTGATGCTTTTTATATGTTTGATAGAAGTCAATTGGTTTTTAGATTTGTTTCTGAAGAAAGGGTTGATTTTAGAAATTTAGCAAAAGAATTGGGAGCTATTTTTAAAACTAGAATTGAGTTGAGACAGGTTGGTATTAGAGATAAGGCAAAAGAAATTGGTGGGATTGGGCCTTGTGGTAGACTTTTATGCTGTTCTACTTTTTTGAATGATTTTGATAGTGTTTCTATAAATATGGCTAAAAATCAATTGTTGGCACTCAATCCTAGTAAGATTAATGGTTTGTGTGGTAGACTTTTATGTTGCTTGAAATACGAGGATGATAATTATTATGAATATAAAAGTGGATTGCCACATATTGGACAGGGGATTGGTACAAAAGAAGGTTATGGGAAGGTTATATCAGTTGATATTTTTAATAGAAAGTATAAAGTTTATGTTGATGGTGTTGGAATAGTTGAAGTGGTTTTGAACGATGAAAGTTAGACATAGGTTGTTAAATTTTAAAAATAAAATCATTTATCAAGATGATCATTGGTTTAATTTTTCCTTAGATTCTGTACTACTTTCTAATTTTGTGACTATTAGAAAAAATGATAAAAATGTTATTGATTTTTGTACTGGAAATGCAATAATTCCCTTTCTTTTAACTTATAGGACGTCTGCTTCAATTACAGGAATAGAAATCCAAAAATGTGTGTATGAGTTGGGTGTTGAATCAGCTGTTGAAAATGGATTTGATAATCAAATTAAGCTTATTAATGATGATATTAAGAATTTAGTTAATCTTTTTTCTGCTGGAAGTTTTGATGTTGTTACTTGTAATCCTCCTTATTTTAAATATACTAGCGATAAGTATTTAAATGATGATTATGTTAAGTGTGTGGCAAGACATGAGATTTTGGTTAATCTGGAAGATGTAGTTTTAAATGCTAGTTATTTGTTAAAAAATGGTGGTACTTTTGCAATGGTGCATCAATGTGATAGATTAACAGAGATTATTAATTTGTTGCAAAAATATAATATTGAACCTAAGAAATTACAATTTGTTTATCCTAAATTAGGCGTTAATAGTAATATGCTGTTAATTGAGGGAGTTAAACGTGGTAAGGTTGGTTTAAAAGTGTTAAAACCATTCTATGTTCATAATGATGATGGTTCATACACTAAGGAAGTTAAAAAAATGTTTCAGGAATGAGGTAATATTAATGTGGCAATCTAGTTATGATGGTAAACCTACTTTATATTTAGTGCCTACGCCGATTGGTAATTTGGAAGATATTACATTTAGGAGTTTGGAAGTTTTAAGAGCTGTGGATGTGGTTTTTTCTGAGGACACTAGGGTAACCATAAATTTGTTTAATCATTTTGATATAAAGAAAAAGCTTTTTTCTTTGCATGAACATAATGAAAATAAGGTTAAAGATAAGGTTTTATCTTTTCTTAAAGAAGGGAAAAATGTTGCTATTGTTTCTGATAGAGGAACGCCTTTGATTAGTGATCCAGGTTTTGTTGTTGTTAAGTATGTAGCAGAGTTTGGTTATAATGTCGTATCTTTACCTGGTGCCTGTGCGCTTGTTTCTGCTTTGGTTGTTTCTGGTATTGAAAGTATGCCTTTTATGTTTTTTGGATTTTTGGATAATAATATTAATAAGAGACGTTCTCAACTTGATAATCTTGCTTCTTTTGAATATACGATGATTTTTTATGAGGCACCTCATAGAATTAAGGAAACACTTATGTTAATGCTTGATGTTTTTGGTGATAGACAAATTAGTTTGTCTAGAGAGATATCTAAAAAATTTGAAAGTGTTTATCGCGGTAGTTTAAAGGAATTGTTAGAATCAACAGAAGAATTCAAAGGTGAGTTTGTCATTGTTGTTTCTGGAAATAAGGAGACAGTTGACATGTCTAACATTAGTATAATAGACAATGTTAGTCTTTATATTAAAGAGGGCTTTTCTGTTATGGAAGCAATAAAAAAGGTAGCAAAGGAGCGAAAGATTCCTAAAAATGAAGTGTATAAGGAATATCATGGAGGTAGTAAATGAAATTAATTTTTGGATTGGGAAATCCAGGTAGGGAATATGAAAATACTAGACACAATGTCGGTTTTAGTCTTTTAGATAAAATAGCTGAATCAAATCAATTTTGTTTTTGTAATTCAAAATTTGGAGCTAGCTATTTGGAATATATTATTGATGGCGAAAAGGTTATGCTAATAAAACCTTATAAATTTATTAATTTATCCGGTGAAGTTGTTAAAAAGTTCGTTGACTATTATAAAGTTGATTTAACTGATATTTTAGTTATTCATGACGACATGGATATGCCTCTTGGTAGAGTTAAGTTTGTTTATGATAGCTCTAGTGGAGGACATAACGGAATTAAGAATATTGAGTCTTTTTTGAATTCAAAAAAGTATTTACGATTAAAAATAGGTATAGGCAATAGGGGGGATGTTTTGGGGTGTGACTTTGTTTTGGGCAAATTTAATCAAAATGAAAAAGAAATTCTTGATATGACATATGACAAATTATTAAATGTAGTTGACGATTTTGTTACTTTGTCTATGACGGAATTGATGAATAAGTATAATCATAAATAAGTTGCCTTTTTTCTGTGATATAATAATTGGCGATAGGTATTTTCCTATCTTTTTGTCTTTGGAGGTGGAATTAATGTTTAATAATATGTTTGATAATTTAAATGCTACTGCTATAACAGGTTTAACTAAAGAGCTTAATTTACTTTATGTTTATAATTATTACTTAAAGAACAATCGTAATATTTTGATTATAGCAAATAGTATGTTTGAAGCTAGTTCCATTTATGAAGGACTTTTAAATTATACTAATGATGTTTTATTTTTTCCTATGGATGATTTTATAACTAGTGAAGCTGTATCTATAAGTCCTGAGTTTATGGTTGAGAGAATTAATTCTCTTAATCAACTTGTATTTAAGGATGAACGATGTATTGTTGTTACTTGCTTAATGGGGTTACTTAGATATTTACCATCTAAAGAGCTTTGGAAAAAGAGTGTAATTAATCTGAGTGTTGGAAATTCTTATAAACGTGATGATTTCATTAGAAAATTATTTGATCTTGGTTATGATAATCAGTCTTTGGTTTCAAAAACAGGTGAAATGGCAGTTAGGGGGTATGTGGTAGATATTTTTCCTATAGGATTAGATAGTCCTATTAGAATTGAGTTTTGGGGTGACACAATAGAATCTATTAGAATGTTTGATGTGGATAGTCAATTATCAAAACAAGAGATAAAAAATGTGGCGATATATCCTTTCTCAGAATTTATTTTAAATGAGTTTAATGATGATATTGTTCGTAAACAAAAATATTTAAAAAAATATAGTGATAAAATTTCTAATATTAGCGAATATTTAGGTGATTATAGTACTTTTTATTATGATTATAATCAAATTAAAGCATCTTATATAAGACTTCAAGAAGAAATACTGGACTATCGTGAATCTAGTTTTGAAGATATTAGTGTTGAATATATGAATAAGCTTGAGGATATTTTTGTTAAAGATGAACATTATATATATGATTTTGATAATTATGTGGATAACTTTAATGCAAAGGTTAGTGTTTTTTCATCTTCAAGTATTGTTAATTATAATGGAAATATATTGGATTTAAGTAATGATTTATTAAAGTATATTGATAGTAAGAAAACTGTTATTTTGTGTTTTAATAATAAGAATACACTTAATAAAGTTTATAATGAGCTTGATGCTATAAAAGGTGTTATTACAACTGAAGATAATATTGTTTTGGGAATGGTCAATTTTATAGTTAAACGTATTAATTGTGGCTATATTTTTAATGATTTTGTAGTGATTTCAGAAAATGATTTATTTTCTTTAATGCCGTCTACTAATAAGTATAAAAATAGTTTTAAGTTGGGTACAAAAATTAAAAGTATTAAGAGCTTATCAATAGGGGATTATGTGGTGCATGACATTAATGGTGTAGCAATTTATAATGGAATTATTACTTTATCAAAAAATGGTTTAAAAAAGGATTATATAAAATTACAATTTTATGGGAATGATGTTTTATATGTTCCTGTTGAAAAAATTGATAGAATTAGTAAATATTCTTCTAAAGAAGGGGTTGTTCCAAAAATCAACAAACTAGGCTCAGGAGACTTTCAAAAGACAAAATTACGACTTAAGAAAAAATTACAAGATATTGCTGCTAAGCTTTTGAATATTTATGCTTTGCGAGAAAGTAAGGAAGGATATGCTTTTTCTTGTGATGATGAAAATCAGATCTTATTTGAAAGTGAATTTGAATTTAAGGAAACTACTGATCAATTATTGGCAATTAGAAAAATTAAAGATGAGATGGAAAAGAAAACACCTATGGATATGCTACTTTGTGGTGATGTTGGTTATGGAAAAACAGAGGTTGCTTTTAGGGCAATTTTTAAGGCTGTAAATGATGGTAAGCAAGTTGCTTATTTATGTCCTACTACTATTCTTTCAAATCAACAATATAAAAGTGCGTTGAAACGTTTTAGGAATTTTCCGATTAATATTGCATTGTTAAATCGTTTTGTAACTCCTAAAGAACAAAAAATTATTGTTGAAAAATTAAAGAATAATAAAATTGATATTTTGTTTGGAACTCATAGGATTTTATCTGATGATATAAAATTTAATAATTTAGGTTTGTTGGTAATTGATGAAGAACAGAGATTTGGCGTTGTACATAAAGAAAAAATTAAAGAATATAAAGCTAATGTTGATGTTTTAACTCTTAGTGCTACGCCGATACCTAGAACACTACAGATGTCTTTATCTGGCATTAGATCATTATCTTTAATTGAAACTCCTCCTGTTGATAGATTGCCAGTTCAAACTTATGTGCTTCCTTTTAATAAAAGTGTAGTTAGGGATGCTATTTATAAGGAACTTTCTAGAAAAGGACAAGTCTTTATTCTTTATAATAAAATAGATAGTATTGAGTTAGAGGTATCTAGGATAAAAGAATTGGTGCCAGAAGCTAGAATTGATTATGCTCACGGAAGAATGAATAAGACTTTATTAGAAGACAAGATGCAGGATTTTGTTGATTATAAGTGTGATGTATTGGTATGTACTACTATTATTGAGACAGGTATAGATATTCCAAATGCTAATACTTTGATTATAATTGATGCTGATCATTTTGGTCTTTCTCAGTTATATCAAATTAGGGGTAGAATTGGTAGAAGTAATAAAATAGGATATGCATATTTAATGTATGATAATCGTAGAGAATTAAATGATATTGCTGTTAAGAGATTGCAGACTATAAAAGAGTTTACAGAACTTGGTAGTGGTTTTAAGATTGCTATGCGGGATTTATCAATACGTGGTGCAGGGGATATTCTTGGTGATGAACAATCTGGATTTATTGATACTGTGGGTATTGATTTATACTTAAAAATGCTTAATGATGCAGTGTTGGAACTTAAAGGTGAGAAGAAAGATACCGATGAAGAAAATAATCTTGTTGATAATAAACCACTTATTGAAGTTGCTACACATATTGAAGATGAATATAGTGCTTCTGATGATATTAAAATTGAAATACATAAAAAAATTAATGAGGTTGATAGTTATGAAAAATTGTTATCGGTAAAGAGGGAATTGGAAGATCGTTTTGGTAAGGTATCTTTGGATATGGAAACATATATGTATGAAGAATGGTTTGAAAAACTAGCTAAGAAGTTGAATATTAAGGATGTTAAACAAACTAAGAATTCTATAGAGATAACTTTACCTAAAGATATTTCGCAGGTTATTGATGGAGAAGAGTTGTTTATTCAAGCCTATGAAATATCTAAAATGTTTAGATTTTCTTATCGTTTAGGAAGAATTGTAATTATTTTTGATACGGTTAAAATAAATGATAATTATTTGATATATATAAATAATTTATTAACTAAAATTATTGAATTTATTGATAAAAAAAATAGTGATACTAGTTTATAGTTTCGCTATATTTTTTTATTACCTTGTTTTCTAGATTTTTTAAAAATTCTTTTGTCAGTTTAATGTCTTCAAATAGATCTTTTTTTAAGGCAATGGTAAGTTTGTCAGGTGTTTGAATTATTTTTACATTATCTAAGATTAGACCGTTATTATATTCAATTTTGCAGGTAGCTTTTTCTTTTTCATCTTGATTATCATTTGGTGTTATTATTATGTCTGTTATTTGACTATCTTGAAGATTATTTTTTAGTATATATCTGTTTTGGCATAGTTTTATCATGTCTAATGCTTCTTGTTTGGAATGATAGTCTTTAACCACGACTTTAATTTTTTGTAGTGTTTTATAGTTTTCAAAGAAATCTTTTATTTCTGCAAGGGTAAATTCTGATAAGTCTGATAGGTCGTGAATTTCGTTGTATCTAGGATCTACTGCTACTACTGATATTAATTTGAAATCTTCAAATCCATTATCTATTACTTCTAGGTAACCTATTATTCTTGCTGGAACAACACATCCTGGAATTGTTGGTTCTGATGATATTACTAAAATATCTAATGGGTCTTTATCATAAGCATATGTTTCTTCTACATATCCGTATTCAGCAGGGTAATTCATTGCTGAATAAAGTACGCGATCTAACTTTATTTTTTTTGTTTTTTCGTCAATTTCAAATTTATTTTTTGTTTTTAACGGTATTTCGATAATGGCATTAACTATATCATTCATATTATCACCTATTTTAATTATAAAGAAACTTAAGTTATTAGTCAATTGTTTGTATAAAAAATTTATAAAAACGCAAAATAAGTAATATTGGAGGAATATATGAAGACAATAGGAATCGTAAGGAGAATTGATGATTTAGGAAGAATTGTAATTCCAAAGGAAATAAGAAATACTTTAAGAATAAAAAGTGGGGATAATTTGGATGTTATGGTGTATGATAATAAGATTATTTTGCAAAAATTTTCAAATGTTGCCAAAGTAGAAAATGTAGTTTGTGACTATGTTTCGGCTTTTTCTTCTTCTTTGCATATAGATATTTTGGTTTCTGATCGTGATAGAATAGTTAGTTCATCGGATTTTTTGAAAGATAAATATTTAAATAAGGAAATTAGTGATACTTTACTTAGACTTATTGATTGTAGGGATAAGGTAAGTTCTAAGCAGAAGGCTGATATTGAATTTATTAATGGAAAATTAGATAGCTGTTATTATTCTATTTCTTCTATTGTTAGTAATAGTGATGCGGTTGGAAGTGTAGTGGTTTTTTCTTCTGATAGACCATTATCTGCTATTGAAGATAGTATGTCTTCGGTATTGGCAAAATTGTTGGTAAAACATCTGGAGTATTAAAATATTATTTAACATTTTATATCTTTATGATATAATGATGTTAGATTAGGAGTGTTGTGTTTGTGAAGAAAAAGAATAGTTCAATTAAGATAGTGATTGCGGTTATTGCTATTTTTATTGCAGCTTTAGTTGGAGTGGGAGCTATATTTGTATTTAAAACAGCAATGAAAGAGATTAAAGTTGAAGAAGAAATAGCAGATATTAACAAATTGGTTTCTGCTGGGGATTTTAGTTCTAATTTGTTATATAGTAAATTAAATAGGACTGTTTCTTCTGGTGATTATGCTTTAGTTGAAAAAGCTATTAAAAATTACATAAAGGATGTTGTTTTGTATATAGACAAAATTAATGAATTATCGCGAGATGAGAAATTATTTGATATTTTGTCTACCGATAATATAAGAGAAGATGGACCTGATTTTGAACAGACAAAAAAGTATCTGGCTCATATAAGTACAACTTTAGATGAAATAGAAAAAAATATAAAGGAGTTAATTTCTGTAGATGGAATAATGAAATATGCTTTGAATAGCGGGTTGGATGAGAATTATATTGATTATTATGAGAAAATAGCAATCGGTAGTGATGCTATGGAGGTAATAACATCTTCTAGGTATATAGATGTCGTTTTTGATTATTATATTGAGTTAATTAAAATATATGAAGATATGGTAAATTTTTTGTCTTCCAATCCTGATGGATGGTATATAGAAGATGATATGGTTTATTTAAATACTGAAGAATTGTTGAATGAATATAATGATATAGTTGATAGGTATAATAAATTGCTTAAATTATTTAATAATGAAACTAGTTTGAAAAATGATAATAATGTTTCTACAAATTTATAGTTGACAAATATAGTAAATATGAATATAATAATTATAAATTTAAATGCGATGAGGAAGAGGAATAATAATTTAATTTAAAGAGAGCTTGTGGATGGTGTGAATGAGTAATTAAGTTATTATAGATGGACTTCTTAGCTTTTTAATGGATAATATTAAAACGGTTGTGCGTTATAGCAATAAGTAGTGTATTTAGATACAAAATAAAGTGGTACCGCGGGATTTTCTCGTCTTTATGTTGTGTCTTTTTTTTGGAGGTAAAAAATGGCAAGGTATTTTGAAAAAATTAGCTTTTCTCAGTTTGAGAAAGATTTTAAGGATTATGAAAATATTAAAGATTTATATGATGATATAAAGTTACCTATTGCTAAGAGTGTTTTAGCGGCAGGATATGATTTTATTTCTATTTTAGATATTATTATTAAACCGGGTGAAGTTGTTAAGATTCCTACTGGAATAAAGGTTTGCTTGAATGATGATGAGTTTTTAGGAATTTATGTAAGAAGTAGTTTTGGAGTAAAGTATAATGTTCGGATGTGTAATCAGGTCGGTATAATTGATGGTGATTATTACAATAATGATGGTAATGAGGGGCATATTTGGATTTGTTTACAAAATGAGGGCGATAAGGAATTTATTATTCGAAAGGGTGATGGATTTGCTCAAGGGATTTTTCAAAAGTTTTTACTTAGTGATAATGATACAAGATTAAATAATAAAAGAATCGGTGGATTTGGATCTACTACTGAAGGGAGAGAATAATTTATGGATAAAAAATTTTATATAACAACGCCTATATATTATCCTAGTTCTAATTTTCATATTGGGCATTGTTATACGACGGTAATTGCGGATGCTTTAGCTAGATATAAGCGTTTAAAAGGTTATGATGTTTTTTTCTTGACGGGCGCCGATGAGCATGGTCAAAAAATTGAAAAGAAAGCTTTGGAAGCGGGAGTTTCTCCACAAGAATATGTTGATAAAATAATTGAGAATGCTAAGGATTTGTGGAAGTCTTTGGATATTAGTTATGATAAATTTATCAGAACTACTGATGCTATTCATTGTGATCTGGTTCAGAAAATTTTTAATAAATTATATGAACAAGGTGATATTTATAAAGGCGAATACAAGGGACTATATTGTACTCCTTGCGAATCTTTTTGGACCGAAGGGCAGTTAATAGATGGAAAGTGTCCTGATTGTGGTAGGGAGGTCTTTGCTGTTGGAGAAGAAGCATATTTCTTTAAAATTAGTAAATATCAAGACTGGCTTACACAATATATTTCTGATCATCCAGATTTTATTCAACCGGTGTCAAGAAAAAATGAGATGATTAATAATTTTATTAAACCAGGGTTGCAAGATTTGTGTGTTTCTAGAACTAGTTTTAAATGGGGAATTCCAGTAACTTTTGATAATAATCATGTTATTTATGTATGGATTGACGCTTTATCTAATTATTTATCTGCTTTAGGTTATTTAACGGAAAATGATGATAACTATAAAAAATACTGGCCAGCTGATTTACAGATAGTTGGTAAGGAAATTATTAGGTTTCATACAATAATATGGCCGATTATGTTGAAAGCCCTTGATTTACCTATTCCTAAGCAAATATTTGGTCATGGATGGTTGCTTATCGAAGGAAATAAAATTTCTAAATCATTAGGCAATTATAATGATCCGCGTGATTATATTAGTGAGTTTGGTGTGGATGCAATTAGATATTATTTATTAAGGGAAGTTCCTTTTGGGAATGATGGTAATTTTTCGGTAGAAGCACTAAAAAGTAGATTTAATTCTGATTTAGCTAATGTTTTGGGTAATTTAGTTAATCGTACTTTAGGAATGAGTTATAAATATTTTGATGGTTACGTTAATAATACTAATTGTCAAGAAAAAATAGATGACGAATTAAAAAATTTTGTTTTATCATCTTTTGAAATGGTTGATAAATGTTTGGATAATCTCAAGGTTGCTGACGCTTTGGAAATAATAATTGAAATATTTAAAAGGTGCAATAAATATATTGATGAAACAACTCCTTGGATTTTAGCCAAAGATGAAAATAATAAAGATAGATTGAGTAGTGTTTTATATAATTTATGTGAATCTATTCGTATTGGTGCGATATTATTAAAACCATTTATGCCTTCTACTGCCGATAAAATATTAT
>JAEDMO010000066.1 GCA_016302935.1 Bacilli bacterium
ATTATAATAATATTAAAAAATAATTTAGAATTAGATAAATTTTAAATTTTGTTAAAATTTATTGATTAGTTAATTTTAATATATTATTATATATAATTGATAATAATTAAATATAGGTTTATGATAGATATTATGGTAATTTCTAAATATATGATATATAAATAAATTGGAAATCTTAAATGATGATAATCTATCTTATGTTAACTTCTTAGTTTTGAGAATATTAGTGTAATAATATTCACTTATATTCTTTTATTGTATAAATATCTTTTTTTAATTAATACTATTAATAAGGAGGATAATTTTATGAATAATGACCAAACTATTAAATGTAACGTAGAATCTTGTCAATATAATGATTGTAAGAATAACTGTTTACTCAATGATATTCAAGTTAGCTGTACTTGTAATCGAAAAGATGCTGAAAAAATTGAAACAATATGTGATAGTTTTGAAAAAAGAGCTTAAATTTGCTCTTTTATTTTGTTTAATAAGTTATCGAATTCGTCTTTTATTTCTTTTAATCTTTTTTCTGTTTTACCTTCATATCTTAAGGTGATATTTGGACCGGTATTAGATGCTCTTATTAGAGCAAATCCATCATCAAATATTACTTTTACTCCATCTATTGTGACAATGTTATATTCTTTTTTTATACAATATTCTTTTATTTTATCTATTACTATTTGTTTTTTACTATCTTCAATATGTATTTTTAGCTCTTTAGTGCTGTAATATGTATTAATGTTATCTAATAGTTGGCTTACTGTTTTATCGGTATGAGATAGTATTTCTATTAGTCTTAAGCCAGCATATATTCCATCGTCATAGCCAGGGAATTTGTCTTGGAAGAATACGTGACCGGATAATTCACCACCAAATGGATATTTTCCTTCAACCATTTTAGCTTTCATGTATGAATTTCCTGTACGATATAATGTTTTTTCGACGTTTAATTTGTCCAATTCATCTTCTAACACTTTTGAACATTTAACATCATATAAAGTTCTTTTATCACTTACTTTATTGACTAGATCTCGCCAAATGATAATCATATATTTGTCGATGTCGATCATATTACCTTTTTCATCAACTACCCCTACTCTATCTCCGTCTCCATCAAAAGCTAATCCTAAATCACTTTTTGTTTCTAAGACTTTTTTCTTTAAATCTTGCATATTTTCTTCTACTGATGGATCGGGATGGTGATTAGGGAAATTTGGGTCTGATTCGGTGTATAATCCGATGTATTCAAGGTTTTTAATTTTATTAAAGATATCTTTTGCAATTATAGATGTTGTTCCGTTACCACAGTCGATTACTAGTTTTATTTTTCTTTGGCCATAACTTATGTTTTTTGTTAATAGGTTTATATATGGTTGTTTGATGTTTTTTATTTTTAGTTTGCCAGTACCTTGGTAAAAGTTATTTTCTATTATTCTTTCGTATATTTTCATTACGTCTTTACCATAAGCGTTGTTAAAGCCGTTATATGATATTTTAAATCCATTATATTCTTTAGGATTATGTGAGGCTGTTATCATTATACCACAGTTTATATTTAAATAATTAGAGGCATAGTAATACATTGGTGTAGTTGCTAATTCTATGCTTGTAACATCAATACCTGTTTCTAATATACCTTTTACTAGGTTTTCATAAATTATTGTGGAAGATGCTCTATTATCATAGGCGATTAATGTTTCTTTTTTCCCAAGTTCGATGATAATTGATGCAAAGGCTTTACCAATTAAATATGATATATTTTCATCGATATCGGTACCATAGATTCCTCTTATATCATATTCTCTAAATATTTCTTTATTTATTTTCATATTTTTTTTCCTTTCTTTTAATCTCTTGGACGATATTTTAAGTAATTTTCTTTTAGTCTTTGGTTATTTACGTGGGTATATATACCTGTAGTTGATAAATTAGCGTGACCTAACATCTCCCCTATTACTTTCAAATCGGCTCCATTGTTTAGTAAGTGGGTAGCGAATGAATGTCTTAGGGTATGAGGTCCGATATTTTTATTTATGCCTTTTTCTTTGGCTATTTTTTGTAATATTTTAAAAAAACCTTGTCTTGTTATTGGTTTTCCGTGATTATTTAGGAATAAGTTATCTGTAAAGTATGTTTTAATTAATTTTGGACGATATACGTCTATATATTCTTTTAGGTATTTTTGGGCATTTGTTCCAAAAGGAACCATTCTTTCTTTTTGTCCTTTACCAAAACATCTTAGTACTTTTTCGTCAATATCTATATCGTTTATTTTAAGATTACATAATTCACTTATTCTAAGTCCGGTAGCATATAATAATTCTAACATTGTTTTATTGCGAAATTCAAAGGGGGTATCGGTTTTTATATCTAGTAAGGAATCAACCTCCTCTACCGATAAGACGGTTGGTAATTTTTTGTAAAATTTTGGTAATTCTAGTTCATCCTTAAAGGATGGCAAATTATGTTCTTTAGCATAAAAAATAATAAAGGTTTTTAGAGCAGTTATTTTTCTTACTATGGATGTTACTTGCAACTTTTCTACTGCTTCTAAATCAGCAATATATTCATTAAATACAGCTAGAGTGAAAAAATTTTTAATATTATTTTTCTCTATATATTCAAAGAATTTTTTTAGATCACTTACATATGAGTCATTGGTATTATCGTATAGAAATCTTTCTACCATTAGTGATGTTTGAAAATCTTTTATAATTTGAATATGTTCACTTTTTAGGTTAAAATTACTGGTATTTATCATATCATCACCTATTATAATTATATCAT
>JAEDMO010000067.1 GCA_016302935.1 Bacilli bacterium
CCTGTTACTGGGATTAATCCTACTACTACCATTAGGTTTAGTATGGTTTGAAAAGCTAGGCCAAATATTATGCCAAAGGATAAGTATTTGGAGAATAAGTCTTTGGCATTTAAGGATATTTTTATGCCTCTATAGATGATGGTTATGAATAGAGTGCTGACGATAAGGACTCCCATAAAGCCAAATTCTTCACTTATTATGGAAAATATGAAATCTGTTTGTGGTTCTGGTAGGTAGAAATGTTTTTGAATGGAGTTACCAAATCCTAAGCCTAATAATCCACCTGGTCCAATGGCATATAGACTTTGAATTATTTGAAATCCACTACCTAATGGATCTGACCAAGGATCTAGAAATGATAGTATTCTTTGCAAACGATATGGTGCAATTATTATTAGTACTGCTACACCGACAATACCTAGAAATCCTATTTTGACAAAGAAACCCATTTTAACGCCACTTATAAATAGTAAAACGACGATTGTCATGACGATAACTGAACCTGTTCCAAAATCAGGTTGAAGCATTATGAGACCAAATATTAGGAATAATACTCCTAGTATTGGTAATACTCCTTTTTTGATATCTTTTATTAATTTATTATTTTTGCTTAGATATTTTGAGGTAAAGATGAGAAGACCTAATTTGGTAAATTCTGATGGCTGAATGCCAAAAGATCCTATACCAAACCAACTACGACTTCCGTTTCTTACTGTTCCAACTCCAGGTATTAGGACAAGTATTAATAATAAAACACAAATCCCTAGTATGAGATTTGCGTTTTTTAAATAGTACGAATATGGTATTTTACTTGTTATAATCATTAATGTAATTCCTAATATTAAGAATAAGGTTTCAGCTTTTAAAAATTTATAAGCATCACCAAATTTATACTCGGCCCATATGGAAGATGCTGAGTATATCATCACTAGGCCAAATATTGATAATACTATGACAGATACAAATAGTATTAAATCTATTTTTTTCATAAACCCCCCTATTTTATTATAACCAAACACCATATATTAAGGCTAGTAAGCAGAAAATAAAGCCCACTATCCAAAATAGTTTAACGATGTCGGTTTCTTGCCATCCTAATTTTTCAAAATGGTGATGTAAAGGCGCCATTAAAAATATTTTTTTGTGAAAGTATTTAACTGATATTATTTGAATAATCGATGATATTGTTTCTATTACAAATACTCCACCTATTAAAATTAGACTAATTTCATGTGAAGTTATTATAGCTATAGTGGCAAGGGTAGCACCTAGAGATAGGCTACCAGTATCCCCCATAAAGACTTTAGCAGGATGGGTATTATACACTAAAAAGCCCATTAAGGCACCAACCATTATAAAACAAAATATTGCTACATCTTGGTTTCCAATGATTCCTGTAGATGACCATGACAATAATCCATAAGCTAAGAATGCCATTGCAGATAGACCGCCTGCAAGACCATCTAGTCCATCTGTTAGGTTGACAGCATTAGAACTACCAACTAACATAAATAAAATAAATACTCCATAAAACCAACCCATATTCCAACGAAAATTTAAGAATGTTATTTCTAAGACAGTAGAGTTATCGGCATTGATGTTACTGCCACCATATTTACGATATAGAAAATAGAAAACTAGTGCTACTATTACTTGAAGCAGTAATTTTTGAATTTCAGTTAATCCTTTATTTCTTTTTTTAGTAATACTTATATAATCATCTATGAAGCCTATTAAGGCATAGGCAAACATAACAAATAAAATAATAGCTAAACTAATGGACATTTCTATTTTGTTAGTTAATAAGAGTAATATAGTTGTACCTAAGGCAGGAAGTAAAAAGATTATGCCCCCCATAGTAGGAGTTCCGGATTTTTTTTGATGGGATTCACCTACATAAATGCTGATTCTTTGTCTTACTTTAATTTTTTTTAATATTGGTATCATTATTAGTCCAAAGATGGTAGTAGCAATAAAACCTATCATTAAGGCGAATAGTGATTTTGTCATTGTTAGCATAGTTTCACTTCCATTTCTAGTTTCTTTATTTAATTATACTACATTAAATTGTTAATTAAAACACCTAATTATTTATTTTTACATTATTATTGTAAATTATTCTCCAAGTAATATTCTTACTTTTGAGCCTTCTAAAATTCTATTGCCACTTTCAGGTGAGATTGATAATACTTTGGAACCAGTGCCGGTATATTCTATTTGAAAGTCTTTTAATAGTTTTACGGCTTCTTTTTTTTCTAAACCTACTACTTCGGGAATAGTTTTATATTTTTTATCAAACCATTGATATTCTTTTTCCATACCATCTTTTCTTTTTTTGATATTCAAAGAGTTTATGGCATCTAACATAACAGCTTTGGCTACTGGTGCAGATACTGTTCCACCATATTGTACTACACCTTTGGGGTTATCTATAGCAACATATACTACTATCTCTGGATTGTCGGCAGGTAGGAAACCAATAAATGATAGGATATAATTCCCAACCATATAAACTCCATTATTTACTTTTTGCGCAGTTCCGGTTTTTCCACCTACTCTATAACCATCTATAAAAGCATTTCTACCAGTTCCATTTGCTACGACACTTTCTAAGGCGTATCTTACTAATTCACTAGTTTTTTTGCTAATGACATTTTCGCTTACAACTGTAGGTTTTATTTCTTTGATTATTTCTCCAGTTTCTGGTTCTTTGAATGACTTTACGATATAAGGTTTATATAAGGTTCCGCCGTTTATTATGGCACTGACGGCGGTTACTTGTTGTA
>JAEDMO010000021.1 GCA_016302935.1 Bacilli bacterium
AAGTTCGAATAGTTCGAACAGATTCGTCAATGGTGCGGGTGAAGGGACTTGAACCCCCACGGATAAACCGCTAGATCCTAAGTCTAGTGCGTCTGCCAATTCCGCCACACCCGCATATTTAATGGTGGACCCTGCAGGACTCGAACCTGCGACCGCCCGGTTATGAGCCGGATGCTCTAACCAACTGAGCTAAGGGTCCGCTTGCCTAATAATAATATCACACTTTTTATTATGTTGCAATACTTTTAACGAAAATTTATAAAAAAAGAAAGACTAAACTCTTTCTTCATAAACACTAACTTGTTTTTTATCTTTTCCTAATTTTTCATATTTTACATAACCAGAAATAGTTGTATAAAGAGTATCATCGCTACCTCTTCTTACATTAGTTCCCGGATGTATTTTTGTACCTCTTTGACGATAAATAATACTTCCACCAGTAATATATTCACCATCACTAGCCTTTGCTCCTAATCTCTTAGATTCAGAATCTCTACCATTACTAGTAGAACTTTGACCTTTTTTATGAGCAAATAATTGTATATTTAGCTTTAAAAAACTTGGCATATTATACCTCCTTACATAGTTACTTTTATATTTTTAGGATATTCATTTTCTAAACTAATTAAAGAATTAATCATATTACTAAGAAGTTTTATAGTAATATCGTTTTCTTTAATCACCTTAATATTAGTTTCATTATCATCACAAACATATTTAATCGCTGATTCATCTAAAGCGATAATATTATTAATAGTAGTTATTACTAAAGTAGAAACAGCAGCACACACAATATCCTTGCCATACTCATCATAACAAGCGTGACCATTAATTGTTATCTCATTTATAACATTATCCTTTTTAGCGACTAAAACTTTAATCATAATTCACCTATTTAACAATTTTCTTAATTTCAACTTTAGTATAAGGTTGTCTATGTCCTTTTTTAACTCTAGTTGATTTTTTCTTAGGTTTATATTTAAAAATAGTAATTTTTTTGTTTTTACCTTGTTTTAAAACAACACCTTCAACACTTACACCTTCAACATACGGATTTCCAGCTACACCATCAGCCATTAAAACTTTGTCAAATACCACTTTTGAATCAACTGAAGCATCTAACTTTTCAACGTATATTACACTACCTTCGCTAACATAATATTGCTTTCCGCCTGTTTCAATAATTGCTTTCATATTTTACCTCCTTATAAATTTATTAAATAAGACTCGCCTTAAAGGTGGAAATAATCACTTAAAACCTTTTCAGTGCGGTTGAATTAACAACGAGAGGTCTTACAAACAAATAAGATTTTACCATAAATACTAACTTCTGTCAAACATTTTTCTTAAAAAATCACGTTCTTTTATATACTTTTTATTACACTTAATAATATGTTGATAATCTTTATACATATCCTTGTAATTATTAATTATCTTAGTTTTATCAAAACTATATCCAAACAAATATCTTTCTAATAAAAATTTATTAAATAAATACTCTAATTCATTATAAAAAACATATATATTCTTTAAAATAATACTAAGAATAAAAATATATGTATAATTAAAATTATCCTTAATAAAAAATAACAATATTATCAAAAAAAATAGTGATAAATAAACACTAATAATATTACTTTTTCGGTAACTAAAAAATTTATTTAAAATAATATTTAATATTTTAAAACCATCTAAATTTATAATAGGCAACATATTAAAAAATAAAATACTAAAATGATAACTCTTAAACAAAGAAATAGTATAATCATTAAAAAAATTATACTTAGCTAAAAACATAAATAATAGATAATATAAACTTTGAAAAACAACTCCAGAAATTGCTACTAAAAGTTCATCATTACTATTTTTATTAATGCTATCTTCAATCTTAACAAGACCTCCATAAGGATATATTACAATTTTCACAACATTAAATTTTAATATTTTAGCTATTATATAATGTCCTAATTCATGAATAACAATAATGCTAGTAAATATAAGTAAATTTTTATAATACCCCACCAACACAAAACCTAAAGCCATAATCAAATAAGTGTAATGAAATTCAAATTTAGGAAATATATTTCTCATAATCTAAAATATTCCCATCCTGACTGAACACTAAATATATCTCTTCACCATTAGCTTCCCCTAAAAAAGAGCCCTTATCAACATAATCGTACAAAGACACATTAGTATTAGAAATATTTCCATACCAAATATCGGTAAAATCAGCACCTTGAATAATTATAGTATTACCATACCCTTCCTTTTCACCAATATAAACCACTATTCCACTTTCAATAATAGGTACTAAATAATTAGTATTTACCTTTAATTTAACCCCATCTAAATATTTATTCTTACTTAAATATGTTAATTTTTCATTAAAAACCATTTTAGAGTCATTAAATTTAAATAAATTATCAAATGGTACCACCCCACTTAGATATTTATCATAATACGCTTTTATCTTATTATAAACAATATTATCAGTATATACATATTTATATATAAATTCTCTATTAGAAGCAGATGTTTTAATAAAAATCGCACATCCTAAAAACAATAATATTGTAATTAAACTTCTGAATAAAAGACCTCTAAAATATTTTAAAATATTTAATCTTCCATCACTAACATTCTTTTTTAAAAACTTACTATTAATATCCAAGTTCATATTATTCACCACTAAATAATATGATAAATATATCATTATATTACTTAATTGCTCTAATAACATTAGCTTTTCTTTTTATTACCATACTATTAATAAAATATAAAACTAAACTATAAATAATACTCATAATAATAGAATGCCACAAAATATCAAAAATTAATTTAATATTAAAGTTTAAATATCCCACTATTACCAAGATAAAATTAGTAAAAACATAATATATAAAAATACCAATATAACTAATAAAAATATTATTAATAAAATTATATGTTAAATGATTATATAATCTTCTACTAACCATTCCAATAAGTGTAAATGTAAAAGCATTTAAAATAAAAGTAGAAGTATAAACAATATCAAAAAATAAACCTAATATAAAACAACATAAATAATACTTCTTAGAATCTGTAAAAAAATATTGTACCGAAACTAAAGCAATACAAGAATAAACTGTAGTAAATAAAGAAATAGATGAAAAAGATAAATTTACATAATGAGAAACTATTCCATCTAATAAAAAAGAAAGTATTAATATAAGTATCGGATACATCATTTTGATTCATCCTTTCTTTTTAAAACAGTAACATAATTTAAAGAAGAAAAATCAACGGCTGGTTTTACTTTAATAATCTTAGAAAGACCATAAGCATCAGTATCAATAGCAGATACTGTTCCTATTAATATTCCACTTGGAAATATACCACCCATACCACTTGTATAAACTAAATCATTAATATTTACTATCTCAGTATTGCTTATACCTTCTACTTCTAAAACACCATCCTCAATATTATAGTTATACAAAAGACCATATAAAGAATAATCTGAATTTGTAACTAATACCGATAATTTATTATTTGTATCATTAGTAGTAATTAATTTAACCGAAGAAGTAAAATTAGTAGTACTTACAACCCTTCCAATCAACCCCTTACTATTAATAACTATCATATCCTCCCTAACACCATTATAACTACCCTTATCAATAGTAATCGTATTATACCAAAAACCAATATTTCTACTAGTAATAGTAGCATTTAAATATTCATAATCAGTAAGTGAATACTCTATATCAAGTTCCTCTTGCAACATCTTCAACTGCCTTTTTAGTTCAATATTTTGAGTATTAATAGAATCTATCTTAGTAAGTTCATTCCTAAGTAAATCATTTTCTTTCTTAACATTATTAAGTTCATTAAAATCATCAAATAAATTTACTACATAATTAATAGGAATATAAAAAAATTTACTAACACCAGTAATCGTATCCCTAATTAATGACTCAACAACATTTAATTTTCTATCTGTCTTTAAAGTATAAGAAAAAATAGCCATCAATAACAAAAAAAATAAAATTACAATCAAAATAATATATCTAAGTGGATACTTATTAGTATTCTTCTTTCTCATACTCCTCACCTATTCATATTATATTACAAAACGCTTTATTTTAAAAGTATATTTTATTTTTTTACCATTATTATTATTTTAAATAATGATTTTCACAAAAACTAAAATAAATATTACCTCCAATTATCAAATGATCGACTAAAATAATATCGTGAATTCTTCCTATTTCACTTATATTTCTAGTAATATAAATATCTTCTTTACTTGGAGTGACATCACCAGAAGGATGATTATGAACACAGACAATTTTTGCCGCACTATTTAAATATGCATCTTTAAATATTTCTCTAGGATGTACTAAACTTTTGTTCAAAGTTCCAATAAACATTTTTTTAGTAGTAATAATATTATTTTTAACATCCAAATATATAATATGAAACTCTTCTTGTTTTTTATCTTTGAATACTTCTTTGTAATAACTAACAATATCCCTAGGGTTATTAATATTATATTTTTTTAAACTAGTACTTGTCTGATATATTCTTCTACCAAGTTCAATACTAGCTAAAATAACAGTAGCTTTAACTTCTCCAACCCCTTTTAAAGATTTTAATTTATTTAAAGTAGCATAATTTAAATTTTTAACATCTCCATAATTAGCTAATATCGATCTTGATACATCCAAAACTGAAAGATCTTTAGTACCAACTTTTAAAATAATAGCCAGTAATTCCTCGTTTGATAAGTTTTCACAACCATACTTTTTAAGCCTCTCCCTAGGTCTATCAGTAATAGGAATATCTTTAAATTTTATTATCATTATTTACTCCCTTCAAAATAATTATTCTAAGAAAAAAACAAAAATTACTTCTTTAAAAAAAATAATACATTAAATAGTATTATCTTTTTATTCCTAAATGCTCATATCCTTTATCAGTTACCATTCTACCTCTAGTTGTTCTTTTCAAATATCCCATTTGTAATAAATATGGTTCATAGACATCCTCTATTGTGGTAGCTTCTTCACCAATAGAAGATGCTATTGCTTCAATTCCTACAGGACCACCATTAAATCTTTCGATTATCGCTTTAATTAAATTATAGTCAGTCTCATCTAGTCCAACCGAATCAACTTTTAATCTTTTTAAAGCTTTATTCATAATATCAATATCAATAACACCATTGCCTTCTACCAAAGCAAAATCTCTTACTCTTTTAAAAAGACGATTGACAATTCTTGGAGTCCCTCTACTTCTTTTGGCAAGTTCCATCGCTGCTTCATCGGTGATTTCTGTATCTAATACTTTAGATGTTCTTTTAGCAATTAAGAAAAGTTCCTCATCAGTATAATAATTTAACTTAGCAATAATGCCAAAACGATCTCTAAGCGGTGCTGATAAATCGCCAGCTCTAGTAGTCGCACCAACTAAAGTAAAGTGTGGAATATTAATCTTAATACTTCTACTACTACCTTCCCCACCGACAATAATATCCAAACAAAAATCTTCCATCGCAGAATACAGTATCTCTTCTATATACCTAGGTATCCTATGAATTTCATCGATAAATAAAACATCATTTTCATCTATTGAAGATAAAACCGCCGCTAAATCACCACTTTTTTCAATAGCAGGCCCAGAAATAGTTTTAAAATTACTCCCAAGTTCATTAGCAATAATCGAAGCTAATGTTGTCTTTCCTAACCCAGGAGGTCCATATAATAAAACATGATCCAAACATGCCCCTCTTAATTTAGCACTCTTAATATAAATATCAATATTTTCTTTAACATCACTTTGACCAATATATTCATCTAATCTATTAGGTCTAATATCAAAATCAAAAGTATCTTCTTTTAATTCTTTATTTGTTACTATCCTCTCATCCATACATTTCACCTAAATAAATTATAACATCTATCCCCTAAACTAGCAAGCATTAAAAGAAAAAAACGAATGATTGTTTGCTTGCATAAAAAAAAGCCTAACAGGCTAATTTTTAATAATTTTAATCTTATTAATTATTGGCAATTCCTTAGCTTTACCGTTAATAACATTTAATATCCCAATAACAGCAATAACAAGAATTAAAATTCCAATTATATTTAAAGGCCATATCACCCACCAAGGTGTAATCTTACCACATTCATAAGAAATTCCCCATATCTCACAAGTTTTAGTAACTTTAATTACCGAAGTTAAAATCAAACTTAAAATACCATAAATAATTGCTACAAAAAACAAATTCATTCCTTGAACAGCATGATATTTTACCCATTTACTCTTATTAGAAGTAAAGTAAGGAATAGGTGCTAATATATAAGAAAGTACTGCCATTCCTTTATTATCTTCGATATCTTTCTTAGTAAAATTCTTAGTAGAATCATTCGTATCCATAATCTTAGTTACCGTATCTTTAGCATTATCTACAAATGTTTTTTCCTCGTTCTTTGTCATTTTTTCACTCCCTAACATAAAAGATAGCAAACAGAAAAAATCTGTTACCTCTAATAAAATTATACTATAAACATTTTAAAAAGTACACATATTTTTAATACAAATAAAAAAAAACCATAAAGGTTTTATTATTATAAGTGGCGTCCCCGATAGGATTCGAACCTATGACCGCACGCTTAGAAGGCGTGTGCTCTATCCAGCTGAGCTACGAGGACATCAGTAAATCAACAAGACATACTGATTATACACCAAAATAAATTTTTATTCAAGTACTTTTTTATAAATTTCTTCATTTTCGACCATAAATATTACTTCCTTAACATCTATCTCATTACTAACAGATAAACTAATAGTATATATTACTTCTTCTAAAATACTATTCCCCGTAATATCAGAAAGTATCAAATTATTAAAATTTAACTTAATTACATCATCTTTAATTTCGTAATCCAAAAGCTTAGTATTAACATTTAAAAAACTCATCAAATTACTTTCATATACTGGATTACTAGTAAGTTCCTCGATAATTATTTTAATTTTATCAAGTTTATCATTATTAATATATTTAGTTACTGGAACATAATAATAATTATCATTAAATTCATTAACATAAAATACCGTATAACTATCAATATTATTAGTACCCGTTAAATTATATACCTTATTTATACCATAATCTCTATCCAATAAAGAAGGTAATTGTTTATTACTATTTGGTAATTGTTTTAACTCTTCTCCTTCCACCAATATCTTTACACTGTCAATTCCATTTATACTAGTTAAAGTATAAATAAGTGATTCCAACATTTTTTCTTCATATTTTTTATTAATTTCTAATATTTCCTTAGAAAAATCGATCGTTAATACACCCTTATCCAAATTTAAAGCTAAAACTCTAGTCCCACTAGGTATAATAGCTTTAAACCCATTAGGAATGATATTATTTTTTTTCCCTTCAACTATTAAACCTTGCAATAAATCAGAAGCCTTATCTACGGCAGAAGAACAAGAACATCCCTTAATAAATGTTCTAGCTACATAATCATTATAATCGAGTAAATATATTGTTTCTAAATCATTCGTATATGTATATTCTAAATTTTGCTTAACATCCAAATTTCTATTATTAATTTTATTAGTAGGCATTAAATAAATAAGCAACAGAATAAATAAAGTTAATGCCGTAATAGTAATCTTTTTCAAAATCATTCTTTTTAACATAATACACCTCTGATAAAATATATGAAGCAAAAAAAATAGATATGAAAAAAAGTCACAAATTGTGACTATAAAGATATTTCTCCTAATCTAATTAATTCTACCACTGCTTGAGCACGACCTTTTACCCCTAATTTTTGCATAACATTAGATATATGATTACGAACTGTTTTTTCACTAATTTCTAAAATATCAGCAATATCTCTAGTGGTTTTATTCAAAACAAGTAGGCTAAATACCTCTTTTTCCCTTTTTGTTAAAATACTCTTATTCATAAATCCTCTCTTCCCTTTACATCTGGGTTATACTTACTCATATTATTGTATGAAGAAATACGTGTTAAGTGAGGCCATTTAACCTAAATAAAAAGAAAATAATTAAAATAACTATTAAAAAAAATAGATATATATCTATTTTCTTGATTTTAAAATTATATTAATAATGCTACCAATACCATAGATTAAAGAAATAAAGATAATTATTCCACCTATAAAAGGTATCAATTTTAAAATAAACATTATAATAATACCAATTACACCACTTAAATATTTAGAAATATCCTTCTTAATAAGTTTATTAGTAATTAATCTACCTACAGTATAATCTGCTACTAAGAAAGATAACATTATAAATAAGACAAATAATATTGCAAGTAGTATACCTAAATAACTACCTATAGAAGAAATAATTAAAATAAGACAAACAATAGGTATTAAAATTAAACTAACTAACCCAATACCAATATTTTTAATAATAACATCATTTTTCAAACATTTATTATCAAAATTATCAAATATTTTAGGAAAAGCAATTAGTAAAACAAGCAGTAACAAAATAGAAGAAGCAATAGTTATAAAATAATTAACAACAATATCGGATGTTTCTATTTCATTTTTTTCTCTTTCGTAAGTTTTAATAATTAAATCTTTATTGTTATTTTTAAAATCAGCATCATCATTATATTCAAAAGTAGATAAAATACTACTATCACTATCAACTTCAATATCATCAGCAGTTATTTTAATATTTCCATTAATAGTAGCATCCTTAACCTCTAAAGAAGAAGCATACACTCTAACAGTTCTATTAAAAGTACCACTTAAAGTTACATTATTTCCAAATATTATAATATCACGGTTTGAAGAAGATGTCTTATCAAAGACAACCATATTACCAAATATCGCCCCATCATTGATAATTTCACCATTTATTCTAACTACATTACCAAATATTGCAGCATATTCACTTACCCCACCATAAGTAAGATTATTACCAAATAATAAATTAACTCCTTTAATTACATTATTAACTGTTACATTATTACCAAATACTAAATTACTGCCCTCAATATCTTCATCTAACTTAACATTCTCTGAAGCCTCAAAATTAAATCCTGCCTTAACATTATTAACTATATCCCCACTAGTTAAAACATCACTATCAGCGTTTGTAGCCAAAACCGCATTTGTAATTACAAAAAATGTAAATAATAATACAAATATCTTACTTAACTTTTTCATCTTTATTCTTCTCCTTTAAAATATCTTGATAAAATTTAATCCATATCTTCAAAATATTTTCTTTACTATAGTAATCACTAATCTCATCAGATAATTTACTATATTTTTGATAAAATTTTAAATCACTACTTAGTTTCTTAATACATAAAACGAATTCATCATTATTATTCCCAGAAAGATATTTTTTAAACAAAATATCTTCATATAAATCTAAATCTCTAAGTAAAAGAGGTATTCCAATATTAACAGCTTCTAAAATAGCCATTGGAAATAATTCATTATAACTAGGCATAAATAATAAATCAGCCATATTAAACATATCATTCATCTTATCTCTTGGAACAATACCCAAAAACTTTAAATTACTAGGAGGATTTTCATATACTTGTTTTAATTCATCATAACCATCGGTAATCTTACCAAAAGAAAAACCACCGCACCAAACAAAAGTAATATCTGGCAAACTCTTAGCCACAGAAACAAAATCCAATACCCCTTTTCTAGTTTGAATTTGTCCTACCCCAAGCACCACAAAACTATCTTTTGAAATACCAAGTTCACTTCTTATATTATCTTTTTCTTTTTTACTCTTTTTATAAAAATTATCTTTAGATACATAATTTGGAATATAAGTAATCTTTTCCCTTTTAATATTATATTTTTCCAAATCTTTAATAAATATTGGATTAACTACCACCAAATGATCCGCATTATTATAAAACTTTATTACATACTTTTTAAAAATATTAAATATTGGTTTAGGTAACTTAATAGAACCATCTAGTGTATGAGGTAAAAAATGAACATAACATACACTTACCCCTTTAGTATTCTTCATCTTAAAATAAAAGTTTGGATTAATACTATGCACGTGAACAATATCAGCATCATTCTTATCATTTATCACAATATCAAAAACGTCACTAGCACCTTCCCTTAAAAGACCAACTTGTTCTAAATAGGCACTTCCAACTCCTTGACCCTCTACAGAATCTGCCTTTGATAACATATTAATTTTAATTTTCTTCATTAAATTTTCTCCTTTATCGAATCAATCTTATTATTAATATCGTGTCTAAAATATTTATAAGTAGTAATAATCGTAATAGCTACCGGAAGAGAAACGATTATTCCCCAAAAACCAAATAATGCTCCTCCAGCAAAAACTGCAAAAATATTTACAAGTGGATGCAAATTATTTGATTTACCAAATACTCTAGGTCCAATTACATAACTATCAAGTTGAGGACATACTAAACAAATAATAAGCGTTAAAACAGTTAACTTAGTACTAATAACCGAAGCAATAATCAAAGCTAAAACATTAACAATAAATCCACCAAAATAAGGAATAATATTAGTAATAGCAGCAAGTATTCCTAAGATTAAATAGTTAGGATGCCCAATTATGAAAAATGCTAAAGTATATTCGATAAATTGAATTAACATATTCTTACCCATACCAGAAAAATAATTAGTAATCTCTCTATCTAAAGTTTTTATATAATTATACCATTTCTTCTTTTTCTTAGAAAAATATTCCTTAATTGCTTCTCTTATCTTATCCATATCAATAAGTAAATATATAACTACAAAAATAATTATTACAACAGCAGCCACTATTCCAAAAGAAGCATTAATAAACCCAACTAAACCATTAGAAATATAATTACCAAAAGATTTAATAATATCTGAAGAAGTCTCAGCTAAAGTACTTTGCAATGTTCCTAAATTAATCTCATACTTAGATGAAATATCAGCAATAAATGTAGATATATTACTAATAAATAATAATATTTGATCATATAAAATTGGTATTACCAAAATAATAGAAACAACAAATAAACCAATAGATAAAAGCGAAGTAATCAAAACAGCTAACCATTTTGGTAATCCTTTATTTTGTAATTTCAAAACAAAAGGATATAAAGCATATGCAATAGCAAAAGCAATAATAAACGGATATATAACATTAAATACCTTATTTAATATTCCTGTAAGCAAACCTCCAGTTTGATATAGAAGAAAAATAATACCGCAAAGAATTAAAATATTTAACAAACGATAATTAACACTTTTTTTACTCATTTTTATCACCATCCTTAGTAAGTAATAACGTCACCGGTCCATCATTAGTTATATTAACAACCATATCAGCTCCAAAAATCCCCGTTTCTACTTTAATATTATGCTTTAACAACTCATTATTAAACTCATCATAAAGCTTACTAGCATCTTCACCACCTAAAGCATCCACATAAGATGGTCTTCTTCCCTTTTTAGCATTACCATATAAAGTAAACTGCGATATTGATAAAATACTTCCCTTAACATCCATAAGACTCTTATTCATAACACCATTCTCATCATCAAAAATTCTAAGATTAATTACCTTATCTACCATATAATCAATTTCCTTCTTAGAATCCCCATAAGTAAAACCAACAAGTAAAACCAAACCACTTTCTATTTTACCAACTATCTTATTATCAACTAAAACCGAAGACTCTAAACTCCTTTGCACCAATACCCGCATCTTAACTCATCATCCTCTCCACACTTTTTACAAACTTCAAATTATTAATATCATTCATAAATTTATTCAAATTTTCTAAAGAAGCAACTAATACCGTTATAGTATATATCTTATCATTACCACTATTATAAGCGGATATATTTTGTATTTGAACATTATTACTAGATGCCTTAGTAACTAAATCAACCAAATTATCATCATCTTTAGTATGAATAATAACATCCGTAGGATATTTCTTATTAATAACATAATTCCATTTAACATTAATAATTCTCTCATCAGTATCCAAAATATGTTGACAATTACTTCTATGAATAGAAATACCATTACCACGAGTAATATAACCAATGATATTATCACCAGGAACAGCCTTACAACAACTAGCTAAATTAACCTTAATATCGCCAATTCCCTCAACCAAAATATCATTTTTCAAAGTGATCTTAGCTTGATTATTTAATTTAATCTTATTTAAAATATCTTCTTCCTTATCTTCACCATTAATAATTCTCAAAATAGTATTTAGACTATACTTATTAGTAGCAAAACCTAAATATAATTCATTAATATCCTTTAATTTAAGCTCATTTAAAATATTATCTAAATTATCATTACTAAGTATATCACTAATAGCATTACCACTTCTTCTAATTTCCTTTTCTAATATTTCACTACCCTTATTAATTAAATCTTCTCTTTCTAACTTACTATAAAAACTTTTAATCCTATTCTTAGCAGCAGCTGTAATAACAAAATTTAACCAATCCTTATTAGGACCCTTAGAAAGATTACTAGTATTTACCTTAACTATATCACCAGTATTAAGCTTATAATCTAAAGGAACAATATTATCATTAACAATAGCACCTACCATTTTATCTCCAACTTCACTATGAACCTTGTAAGCAAAATCAACCGGAGTAGACCCTTTTGGCAGTTCCAAAACATCTCCCTTAGGAGTATATACATAAATACTATCATTACCCAAAACATCATTTCTAACATCATTAATAAATTCTTCCGTACTACTAGCTTCCTCATTTAACTCAATAATGTTTCTAAATATTTGCAATTTTTGCTCCATTGCATCCTTCATCTTAGAAGCATCTGTATTTTCTTTATAAGACCAATGCGATGCAATACCATATTCAGCAATCTTATCCATTTCATAAGTCCTAATTTGAATTTCAAACAATTCACCATCTATTCCAAAAACCGTCGTATGCAAAGATTGATATAAATTAGTCTTAGGCATTGCAATAAAATCCTTAAATCTCTTAGGTACCGGTTTATACTTAGAATGAATAAGACCAAGCACCAAATAACATTCCTGTTCCGTCTCAACAAAAATTCTAAGTGCTAACAAATCATATATATCATTAAAACTTCTTCCCTTAGAAAGTTTATTATAAATACTATAAATACTCTTACTTCTACCCTTAATATCGTGCTTTATTCCATGCTCATCCAACATTAAAGATACTTCATTCATCATCTTATTAACCGCTTCATCACGTTCACTCTTCTTTAAATTAAGCCTTTCAACAACATCATAATATGCATCTGGCTTTAAATATCTTAAAGATAAATCCTCTAACTCACTTTTTAATTTATATATCCCTAATCTATGGGCAACCGGAGTTAAAATTTCTAAAGTTTCCTTAGCCTTCCTTTTTTGTTTCTCTTCAGGAAGTACATAAAGAGTTCTCATATTATGAAGTCTATCTGCAAGCTTTATAATAATAACCCTAACATCATTAGCAAGACCAACAAGTATCTTTCTTTGATTTTCAGCCATCTGTTCACTAACCGATGAAAACTTTATCTTATTAATCTTAGTAACACCATCCACCAAAGAAGCAACCTCAGTTCCAAATAACTGTTCAATCTCCTCAAAAGTAGAATCAGAATCTTCTATCGTATCGTGTAACAAAGCAGCACATATCGCCTTAGCATCAGAAGAAGTCTCAGTTAAAATCAAAGCAACATTTAAAGGATGCTGAATATAATCATCCCCAGTAATTCTCTTTTGACCAAAGTGTTTTTCATTCGCATATTCATAAGCCTTCATAATCAAATCAAGTTCATCTTGATTATGAATATAACTACTAACCTTATCCATCAAATCATTTATAGTAACCAACTTATTCTTATTACTCACCTTAATCACCACCCTCACAGTATCAAGATAAACTAATTATATCACGGATATATAAATATGTAAATTAAAAAAATAACCTAAGCAAATCTTAGATTAT
>JAEDMO010000022.1 GCA_016302935.1 Bacilli bacterium
GTTTCAATATATCAATATCGAAAATTGAAAAATGTTGAATTTATGTAATTAAAACAGTTCATTTTGAACTGTTTTTTTGTGAAAATATACTATGTTATAAAAATATATATGACAGAAAGTTTTGAAAAATAATAATTATTTGTCTAAAAATGTATAAATAATTATAAATTTGTGATAAAATAATATTATTGTAAGTGAGTGTAGGTGATTATTATGGAAAATATTCTATTAGTGACTATTACAACTATTATTATTGCTGTTATTATTGTAGTTACTACATTATTAATAATCAAAAAAATTAAGAGTGATAAATACAAAAAAGAAGTTGAGAGATTAGATATTGAGAGAAATCAAATTGTTGGAATTCCTATATTAAGTGAGATATCTAAGGTTAGGGATTTAGTTAAAACGGATAATCTTAAGGAGAAACTTAATGAGTGGGATACTACATTTAAGTTGATTAAGGATGATCGTGTTCCTAAAATTTCTGATTTATTAGCAGAAGCTGATTTTTTAATTAATAAGAAGGAATATAAAACGGCGTTAAAGAAAATCGCTAATGTTGAAATGGAGATTGAAGAATTAAAAAGTAAATCTAATAATTTGTTAGATGAAATAAAGATAATTACTACTTCCGAGGAGAGAAATAGAAGTCTTATTACTAAGTTAAAGGTAATGTATAGGGAGTTGCAAAGTAAGTTTGAAAGAACTAGAAAAGATTATGATGAAATAGGGGAGTTTATTGAATTACAGTTTGAGAACATTGATAAAAGATTTAGTGAATTTGAAAATGCAATGGATCACAATGATTATGTTTTGGTAGAAAAAATTGTTATTAATATTGAAGATTTGATTAATGATATGAAAGTTATATTAGATGATGTACCAACGATTGTTTTAATGGCCACTATTTTGATTCCTAAGAAAATTGAAGATATATCTATATATTATTCTAGAATGATTAGAGATGGTTATCCGCTTGATTATCTTAATGTGGAATATAATATTAAGGAGATAAATAATAAAGTAAATGTTATTATGGATAATGCTAAGATGTTGAATACTAAGGATGCTATTTTGGAACTTAAGACTATTGCTGATTATTTAGATGAGCTTTTTAAAGATTTTGATCAAGAAAAAGAGTGCAAAAATATTTTTCATGAAAATAGTAAAATATTTAAAAAACGCTTAGATAAGGTTAATAAAATGATATATAATATTTATCTAAGTTTGGATGATATAAAATTGACATATGATTTGAAAGATGAAGAGATAAGTAAATTTAATTTAATAAATGAAAAATTAGAAAATTTAAATAAGGATTTTAAAACATTAATTGAACATAGTAAGGGTAAAACTTTTGCTTATTCTAAATTAGCTGATGAATTAAGTGGTTTATCTAATAAATTAACTAGGTTGAATGATGATTTGGAATATCAGCTTCATTCTATCAGTAGTATGCAAGATGATGAATACAGAGCTAAGGAACAACTTCAATCTATTGAAAAATTGTTAAAACAAACAAAAATGAGATTAAAAGATTTTAAGTTTCCGTTTATTCCCGATAGTTACTTTGTTGAACTAAAGGAAGCTGGAGCGGCGATTAGGGAGATAATAAGGGAATTAGATAAAAAACCTATTGTTATAAAAATATTGAATATAAGGGTTGATACTGCTAGGGATTTAGTTTTTAAAATTTATAATAAGACTAATGAATTAATTAAGAATGCTTCTATGGCTGAAAAAATAATTGTTTATGGTAATCGTTATAGGAGTAGTTATAGTGATGTTGATGTTTCTTTAGATAAGGCTGAAAATTTATTTAGAAAGGGTCTATATAAAGAATCTTATAATATATCTTTGGAGGCTTTGGGAAAGATTGATGAGAGTATAAAAAGCAAATTTACTATTTAATTAATACTTGCAATTTAATATAATTTATGATATTCTTAGTACAAGAGAATAGAAGGAGGATTTATTTAAAATGACATTTTTTGAATTTTTAGAAACATATTATATTTGGTTATTAGTGGTAGTAGTAATTTTAATTATTACGATTATTGGTTATTTGGCTGATCGAAGGGACAAGAAGAGGAAACTTGCTAAAGAGCAAAATACGATGACTACTAATGTTTCATCAGAAAGTATTTCTAATATAGCTTCTGATGTTCCTAATCAAGGAAATGTGGGTATGACTAATCAAGTCAATGCTATGCCAAATCAAAGTGAGGTTGCTAATCAAAATGTGGCACAAGTTAATTCTAATGTTAATATCCCTAATACTGCAATGGGTGTTAACTTAGATGGTAATGTTGCTCCAAGCAATCCACAAACTAGGATTATGAATAATATTCAAGGTGTGATGCCTAATGTTGTTCCTGATGTGCAACCTAGTAATGTAAATAATTTTGTAAATTATTCTGAACCAACAACGATGGTACCACCAGTTAGTGATATGCCTAAAGTTGATGGACCAATTATGACGCATGAAGTTAATGAAGTACCACTTCAAACAGTACCTCTTGATAGTACGATAAAGGTGGTTGAAGAACCGGATACTGTAGTTGTTCCAAGTGCTGTAAGTGAAAATGTTAATGTGGTTTCTAATGAGGTACCACCGGTAGTACCAAATTTTTCATCAACACCAATTATGGAAACGCCTGCTATGAATATGGTTGATGTACAACCTATTAATAATGTACCTCAAACACCGATTGTAGAGCCACCTGTGGTTGAACCTATATCTCCAGTTGCAGATGTGGTTACGCCAGTTGATGTGCAACCTATGAATTCGGTATTAGAAAATAAGGTCGATGAACAAATAGTAGTTCCTGTAGAGGAACCTTTAGTTCAACAACCGGTAACTTCAATGCCTACTGCACAAAATGCTACAGATATGGTTGGGAATTTAAATGGTGTTAGTGGTAGTAATATTGTTATTCCTAATGAACAACAAGTTGTTGATTCTCAAGTAGAAAGTAATACTATTGTATATCCACAAGAACAAAATATTAATACTGCTGATAATTTTGAAGATGACATTTGGAAATTATAGCTCTTTGGAGTTATAATTTTCATCGGTTATATAGAAAAAGGTGAAACTATGAATGAAAGAGAAAAATTATTACAACAATTAGATCAGAGTTATGAAGATAAAAAAGAAGAGTATAGTGATGTTAAGCCGTATAAAGCTACTACTAATTTTAATACGGCTTTAAATCAACCACAAATTAATGTTAATGATGTTACTAATTTAAATATTCAAAATAACGAAATGGTTAATAAGGCGATGGGAATAAATAATTTAATGGAGACTAATGTTTCTAATCAAAATCAAAATGTTGTTACTGCAAATGAAAATGTTCAATCGCAACCTATGAATTCATCTTTTGTAACTTCTCAAACTCAAGTAAATAATTCTCAAGTTTCTAATAATAATCAGGTTATATCACCTCAGAGTAATAATATGGAGATTCAAACTCCTGATACTAGTTTAGATGTTACTGAAAGGTTTTATCAAGAGCAACCAATATACGATGCTAAAACGGAAAAAACAACCACATATATTAGTAATATGGAAAATCAGCCACAAAAAAAGAAGAAAACAATTAAGATTTCTAAGGATACTCAAGTTTTGCTGTTGATGGTTGTTGTTATCTTCATTTTCATACTTATACTACCTGTTTTATCTAATTTTGTAAATAATATTAGGAATAGTTAGTTATTAATTGATAAATTAATTATTTCGTCATAATTATCATCATTTGCCATTATATTTTTATGAATTGTATGACATTTTTGACACTTATAAATTATTTTATAAGTGTCTTTATATTTTTCTATTCCAGTGGGAATTAATGATCCTTGACAGGTGTTTTTTCTATCGCCAGGATTAATATCTACATGTTTTGACCAAAGGCAATATGGGCAGTGATCTCTGGCAGTATAATTTAATTTATTTACTTTTTTATGACAGTTGTCACAGATGAATTCTTCATCACGCATCATAAATTTTTTCAATATTATCACCAAGTCAAAGTATAACACATTAAATATTAATTTACAATATTTAATTATTTTGTTATAATTAATTAAAGGATGATATTATGGATTACAGTATAAAAATTGATGCTTTTGAAGGACCTTTAGATTTACTTTTACATTTAATTAAAAAAGCAAATATTGATATATATGATATAAATATTGAGGAAATTACAAAACAATATTTGGATTATATTAATAAAATGGAAGAATTAAATATTGATATTGCTTCATCATATTTGGTTATGGCGGCTGAATTAATCGAATTAAAATCTAAGTTATTATTACCTAACCAAAATAATGAAGAAAATGAAGAAGAAGAAAATACTAAGGAAAATTTGATACAAAGATTATTAAATTATGAAAGATATAAAGAAATTGCTACTTCATTTAAGGAATTAGAAAACAATCGTCAACAAATATTTATTAAGGGCCCAGAAAATATTAATAAATATACTGAGAGTAAACTAGTAAATACTTGTGAATATAATGTAGATGTTTTGTATAATGCTTTTTTAGAATTGCTTAAGCGAAGGGAATTAGAGAAACCTATTTCTACTAAAATAACAACTAAAGAATATAGTGTTAGTGTTAGAATAAAAGAAATTAAAGAAATATTAAAGATTAAGAAAACGGTTAATTTTGATGATTTATTTGATAGTTTTAGTAAGGATTTTGTTATTGTAACTTTTTTATCGGTTTTGGATATGGTTAAAAATAATGAAATAGTTATTAATCAAGATCAAAATTTTTCTAAAATAACTATATCGTTAAAAGGATGTGAACAAAGTGAATAAAGAAGCGATATTGGAAGGACTTTTGTATGTTCAAGGTGATGAGGGAATTAGTTTAGGTGAAGTTTGTAATATATTGCAAATAGATGAAGATGAGGCTAAAGATTTGGTTCTTAGTTTAAAGAATAAATATGAGCAACCAGATAGGGGACTTAGGATACATTATTTAGGTAATTGTTTTAAATTAACTACTAAAGAAGAGCACAGGGAATATTATAAAAAACTAGTTGATGATGTTACTATATCTTCTACTTTGTCAAATGCTGCTTTGGAAACTTTGGCTATTATTGCTTATAATGAACCAATAACTAGATTACAAATTGATGAATTAAGAGGCGTGGATACTACCTATACTATAAGAAGATTAGTGGCAAAAGGATTAATTAAAGAATGTGGTAGAGCTGATATTCCGGGACGTCCACTTCTTTATAAGACAACTGATGATTTTTTAGATTATTTTAATCTTTCTACTAAAGATGATTTGCCTCCTATTGAGAAAATAGAAGAGTTAAAAAAAGAAGATGCTGATTTGTATAAATCTAATTACAAGGAGGTTTTCTAATGAATATTTTGGATATTATTAATAAAAAAAGGCTCAATTCTTCTCTTAGTAAAAGTGAAATTGAATATGTTGTTAGGGCATATTTAGATGATACTATTAAGGATTATCAAATGAGTTCTTTATTAATGGCAATATGCATTAATGGTATGAATCAAGATGAAATTAATTACTTAACCGATGCGATGATCAATAGTGGAGAGACTATCGATTTATCTAATGTAGGAGGTGCTACAGTTGATAAACATTCAACTGGTGGCGTTGGGGATAAGACTACTTTAATAGTGGCTCCGATTGTAGCTAGTTTAGGAGTAAAGGTTTATAAAATGAGTGGGAGAGGTCTAGGCCATACCGGAGGAACCATCGATAAGTTAGAGTCAATTCCTGGTTTTAAAGTAGACTTGACAAAAAAACAGTTTCTATCTCAAGTAAATAAAATTAATTTATCCGTCGTTAGTCAGACGGCTAATCTTGTTCCTGCTGATAAAAAAATATATGCACTTCGCGATGTGACTGGAACTGTAGAGAGTATTCCTTTGATAGCTTCTTCAATAATGAGTAAGAAAATAGCACTTGGTGCTAGTAATATCGTTATTGATTTGAAAGTAGGAAGCGGGGCTTTAATAAAGAATCTTGATGATGCTACTGAGTTAGCTACTATTATGATTAATATTGGTAAAAAGTATAAAAGAAAAGTTGTGTGCTTGCTTAGTAATATGGATATTCCACTTGGTTATAATGTTGGCAATAGTTTAGAAATAAAAGAGGCTATATCAGTATTGAAAAATGAGGGGGAAGAAAATCTTACTAATTTATGTGTTGCTCTTGCTAGTCATATGGTATCTTTAGCTCTTGAAATTAGTTTTGATGAGGCTAGAGAAAAAGTTATTAATACTTTGAAAAATGGGGATGCTTTAGCAAAATTTTATGAATTTATAAATTTTCAACAAGGTAGAATTGATGAGATGAATGATGCTTTATATAAGTATGATGTAAAGGCGCCTATTAATGGTTTTTTAACTAATATCGATGCTTATATTGTAGGTTGTTATGCTTGCGAAATAGGTTGTGGTAGAAGAAGTAAAGAAGATGTAATTGACTATGATGCTGGTATTATAATTAGAAAAAAAATTAATGATTATGTAAGTACTAATGATATTGTTTTTACAGTTTTTTCTAATAGTGAAATAAAAGATTTTCAAAGATTATTAGATTCATTAACGATATCATCTAAAAAGATAGAATTACCTCCATTAATATATAAAGTAATGTCTTAATTAAAAGTGGGTAAAATATTGTTCTTTTGTATTTCAAAAAATGAAGAAATTTGTTATAATGTTTTATATATAAGAGGGTGAGTAATATGGCTAAGAAAAAGGAAAAGAAAGAAAAAGATAATAAAAAATTTGAATATAGTAATGAAATTAATGGTATTATCTTAATATTAATAGCTATTATTGGTATATGTAAATATGGTCCTGTGGGTAAGCTTATTAATAGTTTTAGTATATTTTTAGTTGGTTCTTTATATTTATTTTTATTACTTATTTTATTTATAACGGGGATATATTTAATTGCTAAAAGGGAGATACCTGATTTATTATCTGGTAAGATGATAGGTATGTATATTTTGGTAGTAGCACTGCTTGTATATCTTCATATTGATTATGTTGTTATTAATCAGTTATCTAGTTCTAAAATCGTTCAAGAAACGTTTGATAATTTGCTTATTGCTTTTAAAGATATAGATGCTGTTGGTAATGCTGGAGGAGGATTTTTAGGGGCTATATTTTCGTATTTGTTTGTAAGTTTATTTAGTGTTGATGGAACTAAAATAGTAGTTATTGCGATGGCTCTTTTGGCAATTATTTTATTTTTTAATGTTTCTTTATATAATTTATTTGTTAAAATTAAGGATAAAATTATTTCTTTATTTAAAAAGAAGAAGGAATCAAGTGATGAAGGTGAGGATGATATTGTCCATGTTGCTTCTTCTGATAGTAAGATTGTAGTATCCTCTATTGATGATTTGAAGGAAGTTAAGAATGTTAAGGAAATAACTGCTGAAAAAGTGGTTAATGAGGGTATTAATGTATCTAATAGTAGTAATACTGGGAAATATATTCTTCCTCCAATTAGTTTGCTTAAGGATGTTAAAAATATTTCTAATGCTGAGAATATAAAAAGTGCTAAGAGTAATACTGAATTACTGGCTAGGGTTTTAAATGATTTTGAAATTAGTGCACAAATTGTTAAATGTAATATTGGTCCTACGGTAACACAATACGAATTGGAAATTAAGGCGGGTACTAAGGTATCTAGGCTTCTTTCTATTCAAAGAGAGATTGCGTTAGCATTAGCTGCTAAAGAAATTAGAATTCAAGCACCAATTCCTGGTAAAAATACTATTGGAATTGAAATACCTAATAAGGTAAATGCTCCGGTTTCTTTTAAAGAAGTTATGGCGTTGTTACCGGAGATTAATGAAAAAACGCTTTTAACTGTTGGACTTGGTAAAGATATAATGGCAAGGGTTAAGTATGCTGAGATTAATGCTACACCACATTTATTAATCGCTGGTACTACTGGTAGTGGTAAATCTGTATGTATAAATTGTATTATTGCTTCTATTTTGATGCGTACTAAACCAGATCAAGTAAAATTGGTGATGGTTGACCCTAAGAAAGTTGAACTTAATATGTATAATGGTATTCCTCATTTGCTTTGTCCAGTTGTAACTGATCCTAAAAAGGCATCTATTGCCTTAAAAAATATTGTTGCTGAGATGGAAAGAAGATATGATATTTTTGAAAATACACATAATAAAAATATAGTAACTTATAATAAATATTGTGAATCCCATCCTGAATATCAAAAAATGCCTTATATTGTAGTGATAATCGATGAACTTGCAGATTTGATGCTGGTTGCTGCTAAGGAAGTTGAAGATTCTATTATGCGTATTACTCAAATGGCAAGAGCAGCTGGAATTCATTTGATTGTAGCTACACAAAGACCTTCTACCGATGTTATTACTGGGGTAGTAAAAGCTAATATACCATCACGTATTGCTTTTGCAGTTAGCAATGGTATAGATTCTAGAACGATACTCGATTCAGTTGGGGCAGAAAAATTATTAGGTAAAGGTGATATGTTATTCTTGCCTATGGGGGAAAATATTCCTATTAGAATTCAAGGGGCGTATGTTTCTGAAGAAGAATTACAAAGTATTGTCGATTTTGTTATTAAACAACAAAAGGCTGTTTATGATGAATCTATTACTGAAGAAGCTAAGATTACTTCGCAAAGTAATGACTATGAGTCATCAGAAGAATATGATGATCCTTTGTATGATGAGATTGTTGAATATGCGATTAACAGTGGGAAGATAAGTGCATCACTTATTCAAAGAAAGTATCGTCTTGGTTATAATAGAGCTGCAAGGATAATTGATTTGTTAGAAGAAAGAGGAATTGTCGGCCCACAAAATGGTTCTAAACCAAGAGAGGTTTTGGTTAAATTGGAAAGAGAGGAAGAATAAAAATGGAAAAGAATAAAACAGGGGTAGTCTTCGCGTGGATTATGTTAATAATCTTAATAGCTTTTGCAGGATTATTGGTATATGTTAAAAATTTTATGCCTAAAGAAAATGATAATCCCATTGTAGAAAAGCCTAATGATTCTAAGAATATTCCTACATTAACGTATATTAAAGAAAGTTTTCAAAATAGTCCAACTGCCCAAGAAATTCAAAAGAGTGGTGGGAATGTAAGTGTTAAAATACATGATGAAAACACTTTAATTTTTACAGTACAAACTATCGAAGTAACTCAAAACGTTAGTGCGGTTTTAACAAATAATGTTATAAGCGTTGAAATAGAAAAAAATAATATAGAAGCTTTATTACCGATGTATATCTTTGAGGGTATTGTAGAAACAACTGCAACTTACTACAATCAAAATATGTCAGAAGTTAATGATACAATAATTCATTGGAATACATTTGAATATGAAGTACCTGAATTAAAGGTTGAAGAAAAGGATATTTCTATGACTTTGAGTATAGATATAAGTAAACCATTAACTTTATATAAACCAAAAGAAATTTATAATTCATTTACATTAATTGATATTGGAAATGAAGACTACCAAATTCATATGAACGATTACATTATTCATTATGGTTTAGTAGAATATTTTGAAGAATATGATAGTACAAGTTTTAATGTAGCAATTACCAATACTTTAAATGACGAAAGGGTTGCTCAAATTAGTTATAAATTATATGATGAGAATAATAATATCATTTACGAAGATGATTTTGATGTAGAATTTACAACAGAACAAAATTTTTGGCAGTATTCTTCTACTATTGCAAATGACGTTGACTACAACAAAATAAAAAAATATAGTATAACAATAGAATAGGGAGGCTAATATGACACCACATATAGAAAGTAATAAAGAAGATATCTCAAAATTGGTTTTAATGCCAGGAGATCCTTTAAGAGCTAAATATATTGCCGAAAACTTCTTAACAGATTATCATTTAGTTAATACTGTAAGAGGAATGACAGCTTATACAGGGTATTATAAAGATGTTTTAGTAACTATTTTCCCGTCTGGAATGGGTATTCCTAGTATGGGTATTTATTCTTATGAATTATTTAAGTTTTATGATGTTGATGTGATTATTAGAATTGGTAGTATGGGGGCTTATGATGAGAATTTGCAATTAAATGACGTGGTACTTGTTAACAAGGCATATAGCAGTAGTTCTTATACTAAGGAGCTTATTAGTACTTATGAAGAGTTTACATATCCTCATCAAGATATTATTGATTTAATTAAAAAAACTAGTACTTATTTAAATGTTTCTTTGAAGGAAGGAGCAATACATTGTACGGAATGTTTTTATAATAATAATAGTTTTAATGGATACCTTGGGGCAGAGATGGAAAGTACGGCACTTTTTGCTAACGCTAAGTTTTTAAATAAAAAATGTGCAACTTTACTTACTGTATCAGATTTAATTTATGATAAGGATATATCTTTATCGGCAGATGATAGAGCAACTGGTTTAAATGAAATGATTAAATTGGCTTTAGAAGCATTAATAAATTATAAATAATGTATTTTTACATATAATAAGTTTGAGGTGGTAATATGGAGTATATAAGATATGAACTTGGAGCATATAATTTAAATGTTATTAAAACCAACAATTTTAAAACCGTTAGGGTTGAAGTGAAGTTTAGAAATGTTGTTAAAAAAGAAGAAATTACGTTAAGAAATCTTTTGAAGATGGTATTGATTGAATCTACTAAAAAATTTGATACTGAAAGAAAATTTGTAATTGAATCGGAAGAGCTTTATGATTTAAAATTATCTTCAACCTCTAGTAGGGTTGGTAATTTTACCACTTTATCTTTTAATTTAACTTTTTTAAATGAGGAATATACCGAAAAAGGATTACATAATAAAAGTTTAGATTTTTTAATGGAAGTATTGTTTAATCCTAATGTATCTAATAATAAGTTTGATAGTTTATCTTTTAATAATTGTGTTAATAAATTAGAAAAAAGTATTATGGGAAGAAAGGATAATAAGACTAAGTATTCTATATTTGCACTTTTGCAACATATGGGAGATTATGCTTATTCTTATGATCAATATGGATATTTATCTGATTTAAAAAATATTGATGAAGCTAAATTATATGAATATTATAAAAAAGTTTTGATGAATGATTTGGTTGATGTTTATGTAATTGGTAATGTAGATAGCAATGAAATTAAGGAATATTTTATTAATAATTTTAAAATAAATTCTTTTAAGAAAGAAAAGATGAATGTACTTATTGATGAAGTGCTACCTAGGAAAAGGGTTAAAGTATTTAAAGAAGAAGATGATGTTAATCAGACTAAAATAGCTATTGGTTTAAGATTTAATGATGTTAGTGAATATGAAAGAAAATACGTTTTATATGTATATAATGAAATACTTGGAGGAAGTGGTAATTCTTTACTCTTTGACACTGTAAGAGAAAAAAATTCTTTAGCTTACTATATTAATTCTATTGCTCAAGGATATGATAATTTATTGATTATATATACGGGTATAGATAAAGATAGGGTCGATTTAGGACTTAAACTAATAAAGAAAACGATAAAAGATATCGAAAAGGGAAAATTTACTTCGGATATGTTTAACAATGCTATTAATATGATTACTTCTTCGTTAAAATTATCTTTAGAGACACAACCTAGTGTTATTAATAATTATTATGCAATGAATATTTTAAATAGTGATGATATTAATACTAGAATTTCAAAGTTTGAAAAAGTTACTAAAGAGGATGTTATTAATTTTTCTAAAAAAATTAAAATGGATACAATATTTCTATTAGAAGGTGATCATAATGAAGAAGATTAATATTGCTAAGATTGATGAAGAAATTTTTTATGATAAGCTTGATAATGGTTTAGAGGTGTTTTTTTATCCACGCGAAAATTGCCAAAATGTATATGCTACTTTAACAACAAAATTTGGCTCTATATATAAATCTTTTGTTCCTATTGGAAAAACTAAGTTTTTGACAGTGCCTGATGGTATTGCGCATTTTTTAGAGCATAAGATTTTTGCTCAAGAAGATGGAGAAGATGTGGCTTTGTTTTTTGAAAAAAGTGGAACTAGTTACAATGCACATACTTCACTTAAATCAACAACTTATGAAGTAAGCGGTCCTAATAATATGATTCAAAATATTCTTTTTTTGTTAGATTATGTTCAAAGTCCTTATTTTACTTTGGAAAATGTTGAGATGGAAAAGGGAATTATTAAAGAAGAAATAAATATGTGTAATGACAATCCTTGGAATATTTTATACGATAAGATAAGGTATAATACTTTTAAGGAAGATCCAATTAGGTATTCTATAAGTGGTAGTACTAGCGATATTGATAAAATAAATAAGGAATTATTATATGAATGTTATAATACTTTTTATCATCCTAGTAATATGTTTTTAGTTGTTACGGGAAATTTTGATAAAGAACAATTACTTAAGTGTATTAAGGAAAATCAGGATAAGAAGAATTTTAGAGAATATAAAGAGGTTAAATTAAAAAAAATTAAAGAGCCAAATTCTGTATACAAGAAAGATGAAATCGTTATATGTAATACAAATATTCCAAAATTTTCTTATAATATTAAAGTTCCTATAGATAACATTAAAGATATATCTAAAAGAAAGTTAATGCTTTATTTATATATTGTTATGAATATTTTGTTCGATGAGACTTCAGAATTTAGTTTTAAATTAAAGGAAGAAAAAATTATTACTAATAATATTGATTTCGATATGTTAAATACTGATAAGCATATATTAATTTCCTTGATTAATGAAACTTTCAATTATGAAGTTTTAAAAAATAGAATTGAAGAGGTTTTAAAGGACTTTGTAGTCTGCGAGAAATCATTTGATAGGAAGAAAAAAGTACTTATTAGTAATGAATTATTTGGTTATGATAGCATAGTTGTTATTAATAATATAATTACTGATAATATTTTGTTTGATGGTAAAATAGAAAATGATATTATTAGTATAATTGAAAGTTTAAATATGGATGAACTTAATAAGATTTTAAAAATGATAGATTTTACTAATGTTAGTACGGTAGTAGTGAAAAAAGAGTTGTAGTTTTTAGATATTTAAGTTATAATTAGAAAGCGGTGAGATTTATGTTTGATATTACTAATGTGATGACAAATGTTTCAAATAGCATTGAAATTAATATTAATGTAGATATTCCAAAGGAATACTTAGAAAAAGCTTCAATATTGGAATTAAAAGATGTAACTTTTGTTGGAAGTATTTCTAAGGTGATTGATTATTATAATATTAAAGGACTTTTAAAGGGAATTATGATATTACCTGATGATGTTACTTTAGAAAGGGTTAGTATACCTTTTAGGGTAGAAATTGATACTGATTTTGGAGAAAATTTTGAAACTGATGAAAATAATTTAATTATTTTTGAAAATAATATTGATTTAATTTCATTTTTATGGCAAAATATTGTATTGGAAGTCCCATCTAAAGTCAGAGGAAAAAAAGATGAAGAGATAACCCTTGAGGGTGACGGTTGGCGTTTGATGACGGAAGATGAGTATAATAAAGGTAATAATTTAGGATTATCAGAACTTAAAACATTACTAGATAAAAGGAAGGAGTGATACTCGTGGCAGTACCATTTAGAAAAGTTAGTAAAACTAGAAGAGATATGAGAAGAACTCACTATAAAATTACTGCTAATGGACTTGTTAAATGTTCAAATTGTGGTGCAATGATTAGACCTCATAGAGCTTGTAGTGAATGCGGATTTTATAAGGGAGAAAAAAAAGTAAGCAAAAAAGAAAAAGTAACTGAATAGTTGCTATTTTTTTTATTTTAATATATTTATTATTATTTTTAAAATAAATTTTAAAAATACGTAAAAAAGAATTATGGA
>JAEDMO010000068.1 GCA_016302935.1 Bacilli bacterium
CATATTAAAAGGACTTTACCAAAAGTCCTTCATCTTCTAATGGCGTCCAAGATAGGATTTGAACCTACGACCTATCCCTTAGGAGGGGATTGCTCTATCCAACTGAGCTACTTGGACAAATTAAAAGGTTACATTTGTAACCTAAATAAATCTTCCTATAAATAGGGCGCCGATAACTAGAGCATTTCTGAATTTAACTGCACAAGTATTACCATAGTTTTCAGCAAATTCATATATGGCAACAGTTTTATCGACAATATTAACTACCCAACTTTCAGCATATTTAGGTAATATGAATGGCATAACAGGGAACATATGCGAAACAATAATATCTTTCTCAAGTTCTGAGATAATAAAATTGTTATCTGCATTAGTAACCGCTTCTTTAGAATGTTTGAAAACACTTACTAATTTTGTTTTGTTATCAGTTATATTAGTAAGGAAAAAATCATGTAATAATCCAGCCCTAGCTACTTTTCTTTTATCTAAATGTAATAATTTTGATAATTTATATGAAAAGTATGATACTCTTAGGGAATGATTTAATCTACTTGTCCCGTGATGGGATAAGTTATCTATTTTTTTAAAATTATCATTTTCTAATATGTTTTTTACTATACCAATATATTCTTCATCATTTAATATATAATTCATTCTTTTTTGCACCTCAATACTAGCTAATATAATATATAAGATTTTTAAATATATTAGAATAATAAAAGTTTATTTTTCTAACATATTAAGTAAATTTATCTTAAACATATCTTTATCAGCATGTGTTTTTGATACCATAACGCCCTTATATGTTGAAAGTTCAGTTTGATGTCCTTCGGTTAATATATCTTCTGGAGTAATCGTGTGGAGCATTACAATATTTTGATTTTCATATACAGAATAATGTAATATCATATCACCGTGTACTTTTGAAAACATTGCATCTGTAGGTAGTTTAAGTTCATATTTTGTAATATGTTCTTTTTTATTAGTTGAAACTACCACACCGGAAAATTTACCATCTCTAAATGCTGGGTAATATTCAAATATTAATTTTTTGTATGCTAACATATTGTATTTTTTTACTGATCTTTCTTTTTTTCTAAATTCATTTTCATTGACATATTCAATAATATATGCATCTTTCATAATAGTAACCCCCTTACTATTTTATCAACCAATGCCTAATCATTATAGCATAATGCTTAAGTATTGTCAAATTATTAAAGCCCCATTTAAGGGGCTTATAACTATTTACATAATTTTTTACTTTGTTCAATAAAGGCATTATAAGCGTTTATTGAATTAGCTTCTAAGTGCCAATTAATATTATTTCTAGCACTAGGTTGCATTATAAAATCTTCATCAGAGTTATAATGGTATGCTTTGCCTTTAACATTGACTATTTCACAATCATTAATTGTTGTAATGATTGCTTCATCTTCAAGATATCCAGTATCAGCATAAGCCATAAAATTAATTAAATATTGAGCCCAAGGTGTTAACGAACCAACATTGTATTCTTTATTTTGAATTTTTATATTTTCAAAACTTGTATACATTTTAACATCTTGTTCGATTAAACTTCTAGCCATTTCACGAGCTTTATCACGATTACCTAAATGAGCTTCGTTATTTATTTTTAATCTTTCATTGATGAAATAGCTAATTACTACGGCGTCTTTTTCATTTAATATATAGTCGCTTATTAAGTCCCCATATTGTGCATAGTTTTCACCCTTAGTTTTAATATTAGCTCCTAAATATTTTTTAGCTTCGTAATTTAATTTATTCCAATAAGTTTCAAAATCTAGGATAAAATCTAAAGTAATATCATTAGTGTTTGCTTGTGTCAATTCTGGTGCTATACCATTTAGATAAGAAACAGCGATTAACCCTTCTTCTTCTGATAAATTTACCCCTTTAACTTGGTTCATACCTCTAGCATAGTTATCGTCAACTAGTGATAAAATCATAGCTTTTTCTTCATCAGTTAGCACTGATTCAACTTCTTTAGCTAGTTTTAACATTTCTTTTTCTTTGTTTAAAAGAACTTCACTAGTTTTATCTGTTTGTTCTAAGTTTTTAATTTCTTCTAATAGAGTTAAAACATAAGTATGTTTTTCTTGTAATTGGTCAACTGCAACATCGTTATTATTATCTTTTATAGATGGTGTTGGTATTACATCAACCATATCACTGGTTATAATGTTATTGGAATTAACTTCTATAGTTGGAGTTGATGTTGGTGTATTTTTAACTTTAGTATTACCTTTTACTTTGCTAGCAATAAGGTATCCTATTCCTGTTCCTACTAGTAAAATTGCTAAGGCACCTGCAAGTGTTTTTGCTAATCCATAAGCTAATTTATTTTTTTTACTACCTTCTATATCTAAATCAACTTTTTGATATTGAGGTACTTTTTCTAATCCCATATATGGTGCTATACCTTCATATAATTTTATACTATTTTCTTTTTTAGATTCTATGTTTTCTAAAACTTTATTTTTAGCTTCTGTTAATTTTAATAAATTGTTTTTTAATTGACTAATAATTAAATCATCTTCAGA
>JAEDMO010000069.1 GCA_016302935.1 Bacilli bacterium
TAATCATTCTTTTTTTCTTTACAAAACGAAAAGTAAAATATCACACAAAATATTTACCTTTAATATAATATTAGTGTATAATAGTAATAAGGTGAAAAAATGATTAATGACAAAATAAGAATAGAAGATATAAATATAAACTATATACAATATGGATCTGGCAAAATAAATATGGTTCTCTTGCACGGCTGGGGTCAAAACATTAAAATGATGATGCCAATTGGTAATGCTTTTAAAAGTATTTTCAAAATAACTATTATTGATCTGCCAGGCTTTGGTAGCAGTGATGAACCTAAAGAAGTTATAACCATTACTGATTATGCTGATATAATACATAAATTATTAAATAAACTAAAAATAGAAAATCCTATTTTAGTGGGTCACTCATTTGGAGGCAGAATATCAATCGCATACGCTAGCAAATATCCAGTAAGAAAATTAATTCTCTTAGCAAGCCCATTTGAAAAAAGACAAAAAAGCCCAAGTTTTAAACAAAAATGCTTAAAAGTAATGAAGAAAATACCAATATTAAATAAATTAGAGCTTTGGGCTAAGAATCATTTTGGCTCAGAAGATTATCGCAATGCTTCTCCGATGATGAGAAAAATATTAGTTCAAACAGTTAATACCGATTTAACTAAAGAAGCTAGCCAAATTAAAGTGCCAACCCTTATTATTCAAGGGGATAATGATACCGCAGTATCATTAGAAGAAGCAAAAAAATTAAATTCCATAATTAAAGATAGCGGGTTAGTTATCTATGAAAATAAAACTCATTATGCCTATCTAGAAGATATTAATAAAACAATTAGTGTTTTAGATAAGTTTTTATATAAAGAAAGTAGGGAAGAAAATGAAAATTAAAGTTGGATTTATATATGGAGGAAAAAGTGTTGAACACGAAATATCTGTTATTTCAGCAGTTCAAGCGATGAATCATTTAGATACTAATAAATACGATATCGTTCCAATATATATAACTAAAGACTTACAAATGTATACCGGAGGCATGCTAAAAGATATAGAAAGCTATAAAGATGCCTCTTTAATAAAAAAATATGCCAAAAAAGTAAATTTAATAAATTCTAAAGATCGTATTATCTTACAATCGACCAAGTGGTTTAAGAAAGAAGTAGATTATATTGATATAGCTTTTCCTATTGTTCATGGTAATGGAACAGAAGATGGATCTATCGCAGGATTTTTAGAAACAATTGGAATTCCTTATGTTGGAAGCAAAGTAGTCTCATCTGCTATCGGTCAAGATAAAGTAATTCAAAAACAAATATTTTCATCATCAAATATACCGACAACCAACTACATCTGGTTTTTTGATAACGAATACTATGATAACCAAGAAGCAATATTAAAAAATATCAATAAACTAACATACCCATTAGTAGTAAAACCAGCAACATTAGGAAGTAGTATCGGTATTAGTTTTGTTAAAGCTAAAGATGAATTACAAGAAGCAATTGAGTTAGCTATTAGTTACGATAATAAAATAATCGTAGAAGAAGCGATAAATAATCTTTGTGAAGTAAATCAATCAGTATTAGGCACCTACGATTATTATGAAACATCACAAATAGAAGAAGTAATCAAAGAAGATGAAATCCTATCATATAAAGATAAATACTTAGGAAGTGCTAAAACCAGCAGTAAAGGAATAGCATCGACAAGAAGAATAATTCCTGCCAGAATAAATGAAAAATTAAGTAAAGAAGTAGATGAAATATCTAAAAAAGTATATAGAAACTTAAATTGCAGTGGTGTTGTTAGAATTGACTACTTAATTGATAGCAAAAAGAAAGAAGTATACGTAAATGAAATAAATACCATTCCTGGATCTTTAGCATACTATCTATGGGAAGGAAAAGGAACTAGTTATGAAGAATTACTAGAAAACTTAATAACCACTACTATAAAAGATTATAAAAAGAAAATGAAAAAGATTGCTTCATTTGAAACCAATATCCTAAGTAACTATAACTCTCAAGGATTAAAAGGAATTAAAAAGTAATATGTATGAATATATAAAAGGAAAAATAACCGATATTAATTCCACCTATATTACTCTAGAAAATAATAATATTGGTTATGCAATATATACAGGAAATCCCTATTATTACCAGTTAGATAAAGAATATAAAGTATATATCTACACCCAAATAAAAGAAGATGAACATCTACTATTTGGTTTCAAAGACCAAAACGAAAAAGACCTATTCTTAAAACTAATATCGGTAAAAGGTTTAGGACCAAAAATGGCTATGCCAATACTAGCCACAGGATCAATTACCAACATTGAACAAGCAATCGAGAAAGAAGATATTAATTATTTAAAAAAATTCCCTAAAATAGGAGATAAAGTAGCTAGACAAATAATCCTAGATTTAAAAGGCAAACTAGCTAAACAAGATCAAACAAATATAAATAACAGCCAAGAATTAATCCTAGTGTTAGAAAACTTAGGTTACAAAAATAATGATATAAAAAAAGTTATTCCAAGTGTTAATACCAATAATACTTTAGAAGAACAAATAAAAGAAGCC
>JAEDMO010000023.1 GCA_016302935.1 Bacilli bacterium
ATAGTTCCCCTACCATAATTTGGGTTTCTCGCTTGTGGGGTTTACCGCGTTTCATTTTATTTATTTCTAAATAAACTCGTTTCTGTGGCACTTTATTAAAATATCATCATAGTATCCCTTAGAATCAATTTTAGCCGTAAGTAAAACTCCCTTAGGTTATTTTTTCCCTAAGCACAAACACTACTACCATCTCAGGATAGTGCGAGTGTGGACTTTCCTCTATATAAACAAGTTATACAGCGTTTGTCCAGATATATTATTCATATTTTCCAAGAACAATTTTTTCTAGTTGGGAAATTCTTCTAAGCAAATCAACGTTAGTAATTTCTTTTTCACTACCTTTAGCAGCTTCAATACTACCTCTTAAATCCCTAACTTCTCGCTTTAATTCCCTATTTTCTTCAAGTAAAGCTCTTCTATTTCGTTCTAGCGCATTGATAATATTATTATATTCTTGATAATCTTTAATGATAATATCCAAAAACTTATCAACTTCTTGTAATCTATAGCCCCTAGCATCAATCTTAAATTCTTTTTCCAATATTTCATTAGCGGTTAGAGTAATTCTATCTTGATACATCTTACATCACCTCTATAATAACATTGTAAAATATTTAATCCTTTTTGTCAATTTATTTCATATAAAAATATTATCCCGTGCGAGATAATATTTTACTACTTTTTATCATATTTGTCAAATAAACAAAACCCCAAGAAAAAATTATAAGACTACTATACAAATAAAATTACTATTACAAAACTTGAAATAATAAATAAAAAAGCATCAAACAATATATAATCATTTGATACCTTTAATAACTTTTACTTATTCAAATATTTCTTCAAATATTCTCCAGTAAGTGATTTTTCGCATTTTGCAATTACTTCAGGTGTTCCTGTACAGACAATTTTTCCTCCGTTATTGCCTCCCTCAGGACCAAGATCAATAATATAATCACACACCTTAATAACATCCATATTATGTTCAATAATAATAACAGTATCACCGTTATTTACTATTCTCTCTAAAATACTAAGTAATTTTTTAATATCATCGATATGCAATCCTGTTGTTGGTTCATCTAAAATAAATACACTTCTTCCAGTAGGTTTCTTTTGTAATTCCTTAGCTAATTTTACCCTAGCGGCTTCTCCTCCACTCAAACTAGGAGCAGGTTGACCAAGCTTAATATAAGATAAACCTACATCCATTAAAACCTGTAACTTATTTTTAACCTTAGGATGATTTTCAAAAAATTCTATTGCCTCTTCAACACGCATATTTAAAATATCATTTATATTCTTACCCTTATATTTTATTTGCAATGTTTCCCTATTATATCTAGTACCGTGGCAAACTTCACAAGGTACATATACATCCGCTAAAAAGTGCATCTCAATCTTTTTAACCCCATCACCAAAACAAGCTTCGCACCTTCCACCTTTAACATTAAAACTAAATCTACCTTTACTATATCCTCTCATTTTAGCTTCTTTAGTCTCGGTAAAAATATCTCTAATATCATCAAACACACCTACATAAGTAGCAGGATTACTTCTTGGAGTTCTACCGATTGGTGACTGACTAATATGAACAACCTTATCAACTTCATCAAGTCCTAAAACACTTTGACACTTACCAGGTTTTTCTTTATAATTTTGATAAATATTTTGAACTAAAGATTTATATAATATCTCATTGACTAACGTTGATTTACCGCTTCCAGATACACCAGTTACACATATCATCGTTCCAAGTGGAAACTTAACATTAATATTTTTTAAATTATTCTCCTTAGCTCCTCTTATTTCTAAATATTTACCATTACCTTTTCTTCTTTTTTTAGGTACGTCGATCTTTAAAACACCAGATAAATATTTACCAGTCAAGCTTTCCTTATTATTCATAACCTCATCTGGTGTTCCCTTAGCCACCACATAGCCACCGTGTTCACCAGCATAAGGACCTATATCAATTAAATAATCTGCTTGTAACATTGTATCTTCATCGTGTTCTACCACAATTAAAGAATTACCTAAATCACGCATTTCCTTCAAAGAATTAATTAGCTTCTGATTATCGCTTTGATGAAGTCCGATAGAAGGTTCATCCAAAACATATAAAACCCCTGTCAACCTAGAACCAATTTGGGTAGCCAATCTAATTCTTTGTGCTTCACCACCACTTAACGTTCCAGCTTCTCTAGCTAAAGTTAAATAAGAAAGACCTACATTGATTAAAAAGTTCAATCTAGAATCTATCTCCTTCAAAATAACTGAAGATATCTCCTTTTGCTCTTCTGATAATTTTAAATCTTTTAAAAATTCTCTTAATTCTAAAATAGATAAACAAGTAACTTCATATATATTTTTATTATTAATTAGCACTGACAAAACACTAGGTTTTAACCTTGCCCCATGACAAGTAGGACATTCCATTTCCACCATAAATTGTTCTATCCATTCTCTTATCCAACTACTCTTAGTTTCAACATATCGTCTTTCTAAATTAGTAATAATTCCCTCGTAAGTATCTTTTGTCTTTCTAGTAGAACCATTTTTAGAAACATAATTATATTCAAGTACTTCATCCGTTCCATACAAAACAATATCCAACTTTTCTCTAGGTATATCCTTAACAGGCATATTCATATCAATACCATAATACTTGCAAACAGTTTCAATTTGAGTATAAATAATATTATTAGCATCCTCAACATTAACCGCTACTATTGCCCCATCATTTAAAGATATATCCCTATTTGGAATAATTAAATCCTCATCCAACTTATATTTAACTCCTAATCCTTTACAATCAGGACAAGCTCCATAAGGAGCATTAAAAGAAAATATTCTAGGTTCTAATTCATCCAAAGAATAATCACAATAAGGACAAGCATAGTTTTCACTAAGTAATATTTCCTTATCATTAACAACATCAATAATAACCTTACCCTTAGAAAGCTTAGTAGCCATTTCAATAGATTCATATAATCTACTTCTAGCATCATCATTAACCACTATTCTATCAATAATAACACTAATATTATGCTTCTTATTTTTCTCTAAATCTATCTCATCATTTAAATCATAAACAACCCCATCGATCTTAGCTCTAACATATCCTTCTTTTATTAATCTCTCTAAATCTTCTTTATGCGTTCCTTTCTCACCTTTAATAACTGGACTAAGAATCATAATCTTAGTTCCCTTTTCTAATTCCAATACCTTATTAACCATCTCTTCAATACTTTGTGATTTAATTGGAATCTTATGAGTAGGACAATAAGCAACCCCAATTCTAGCAAACAAAAGCCTTAGATAATCATAAATTTCCGTAACTGTTCCTACTGTACTTCTAGGATTTTTATTTGTTGTTTTCTGATCAATACTGATACTAGGACTAAGCCCTTCAATTAAATCAACATCAGGCTTATCCATATTACCTAAAAATTGTCTAGCATAAGAACTTAAACTCTCAACATATCTTCTTTGACCCTCTGCATAAATAGTATCAAAAGCCAAACTAGATTTTCCACTCCCAGATACACCAGTCATTACTACTAATTTATTTTTAGGTATCTCTATATCTATATTTTTTAAATTATTTTCTCTAGCACCTTTAATAACAATTTTATCCATTTTTATCACTTCCAAACCAGATTAGTATTATAACACAATATTTAAAAAACTACCAACCCATAACCCTTAGTAATTTTTACCACCATAAATATATTACATCAAATATTTGTTCGTGTCAACATATAAATAAAAAAAGCAAGTTACTACTCACCCTTTTCCATAAAACTTTTAGCTTTTTGTTTAATCCTATGCATTGCATTATAAATAGCTTTAGAATCAATTCCTAAAGATTCCATTATCTCTATATTAGATAACCCTTCTATCTTCATATTCAAAATTTTCATTTCTTTATCTGTAAGCACACTCTTAAGCTCATTATAAAACTCTAAAACTGCCTCTTCATTCATCGTCTTATTCAAAGGATTACTATCATAAGATATCGTTTCATTTAAAATAGTATCTTCTAACTCATCATATGATAAAGCTTCATTATAAAGTCTATCCTTAACAGTATTATTTTTCTTTAAAAAACTAACTATCTTATTATCGATAACCGTAAGTGCAAAAGTATAAAATAAAGCATTATTATCTTGATTATAACTATTAATCGCCTCATTAAAACCAATCAAAGCTTCTTGATATAAATCATTAAAATCAAAACCCTTTTTATCACTTTTCTGATAATAATAATTACACCTACTATTAATTAATGGACTATATTTATTATTTAATATTTCTATTGCCTCTTCATTCTTATCTTGGGCTAAATATAAAAGTTCATAATCATTATATTCCATTTTTATAACTTCCTACTATTTTGTATTTTTGCTATCATTATCCCCGTAGCCACAGAAGCATTTAAACTATTAGTTTTTCCAACCATATCAATAGAAACAACATAATCACAAGATTCCTTAACCAATCTGCTCATTCCCTTACCTTCATTACCAATAACTAAACAAATAGGCATATCATATTTCATATCATTATAAGAAGTTCCATTCATATCCGTTCCTATAATCCAATAACCCTTATCTTTTAATACTTTTATTGTATTTACCAAATTACTAACCTTAGCTATCTTCATATATTGAATTGCCCCAGCACTAGTTTTAATTACCGTTCCATTAATATCTACCGCTCTATCATTTGGAATAATAATACCATCTACCCCTAAAGCTTCACAACTTCTAATAATCGCACCAAAATTATGTGGATCCTCCAAGTGATCAAGCATCACAATCAAAGGATATCTACTATCATTATTTAAAATATTATCTAAAGAAACAGTATCAAAATCTTTAACATTAAGTATTATTCCTTGATGTAATCCATTTACCATTTTATCTAATTGATACTTATCTACCCATTTAATATCAATTTTTTTCATCTTCAAAAGATCAATTATCTCTTGATCACTAAACTTCTTAAAAACAAATGCTTCCTTAATCAAATCATCACTTTTAAGTTTTTCATATACAACATTTTTTCCATAAATATACACTTTAAATCACCTCCACATACCCCAAAATCTCATTCAACCTATCTTTATCATTCAAATATAAATATCCAATCAAAGCTTCAAATCCTGTTGCTTTTTTATAAGTTAAAATATCTGTATTCTTAGGATGAAAACTTCTACTATTATTTCTTCCTCTTTTTACAATATCCAATTCTAATTCCGTTAAAATATTATGATTAATTAAATATTCTAAAAAAACTACTTGTCCAACCGCCGATACATATTTAATCGCTTCTTTTTGCAACAAATTTATCTTCACAATACCCCTTTTTATCAACATTTCTCTAACATATAACTCAAACACACTATCCCCTATATATGCAAACGTTAAAATATTATTCATAAATTAGCATCACCACAGATAGATAATATCATTAATAATACTTACTGTCAATCAAACAAAAATATTACCTATATCAACCTATCCCTCTCATAAACATCTACTTCATAATTTACATATACTAATAAATCACATTTCTCTGGTGCACAAACAAAGAAAAAATCATCTATTACAATATCCTTATTAGCAATCATCTTAAAAGAATACATCTTTTTATCCTTTAATTTTGGATTATTTACCCCACATCTAACTATTTTAGCTTCATTACTCAAATAAAATATCAAACTACTCCTAGTATTTGATAAATAATCCACCCTTACCATATCATTAATAATAAAACTCTCTGGTCTACTAAGTTGATATATCCTTGGCTTTATCCTATTTTTTAAACTTACCCTCTTTAATTCTTCTACATTCAAATAATTGACAATACTCTTTTCATTAAAAAGTCCAGGTGTATCTACCAATGTTAACTCATCATTCAATTTTATATAAATATTATCTAAAGTAGTATTAGGATACATACTACAAGTAACCTCTTCACAAATCAAACTATATCTAGCAATAAGCTTATTAATTAAAGTTGACTTTCCAGAATTAGTAATACCCACTATATAAACCTTATCACTATTTTTATAATTCATAATCGCCGAATAAACTTTATCGATATTATAATCCTTAACACTACTAATTACGATTACATCTAATAAATCAAGATTAAGATTTTTAACATAACTTATTAACTTACTATCTTTAATTGACTTAGGAAATATATCTTTCTTAGAAAGCAAAAGTAAAACATTTTTTCTTTTAATAAGACCTCTTAATTTTAATAAATCTCCCATACCAAACAAACTGACAACAAGAACCACTAAATCATTACTGCCATTAATACCATTGATTATTTTCAAATAATCACTATTATTAAAACTAACTCTTTTATATTCATTATAATGCTTTATCTTAAAACATCTAGTACACAAATCCTTATCCATAGAAGAAACATATCCACAAGAAGTATCGTCCTTATCTTGCAACTTAACTCCACAACCCAAACATTTCTTAATCATAATAACTTCCCTTTATCAAATATCCATATTTTGCCATTTTCTTATACTTAATTTTTTCAAAAATTCTAGCAATCTTAGTGAAAAAATATTCAGAATGACTCATAGGATTAACTAATATTGTCATAATACCAACTCTATTGCCACCATAAATATCCGTAAATAATTGATCCCCAATAATTGCTACTTCCGACAAATCATAATTAAACATATTTATTACCTTTAAAAAACTTTGCTTTCTAGGTTTCCTACTATTTGCCATACAATCTACTAACAATTTTTTCTTAAAAGGAAGTAGTCTTTTTTTAGTAGCATTAGAAAGAATAATAATTTTAAAATTCATATCTTTTAATTCTTCAAACAACTCAATCAACTTTTTAGTTGGTTCTTTTTCTTTAAAGGGAACAGACGTATTATCTAAATCAAATAAAAGACACTTAATCCCATTATCTTTTAACTTATTATAATTAATTGTATAAATACTCTTTTGATAAGCATCCGGAATATATCTTTCTAACATTACTATTCCTCCTCACTATTAACATTATACTATTAAATTACCAATTAGAAAAGTACTCTTAACCATATTTTAAAAAATAATTTAATAATAATATTTTATTTTACTATTACTATCAAGTTCTAAATTAGATTCTAAAACATTAAACTTAATTAGGAGTGATTAGAAGTGTTTTTTAATTTAATTTTAGAACTTTTTAAAAATTTTACCATCTTCCAAGGAGCATATTCCAATAGCGTTTTTCCAGATCCGTTATCCAAAGAAGAAGAAGAAATGTACATAAAAAAATTTCACCAAGGAAGTACCGAAGCTAGAAATAAACTAATTGAACATAATTTAAGATTAGTCGCCCATATTGTAAAAAAATTTGAAACCAAAACCGATGATATCGACGACCTAATCGGTATTGGTACTGTAGGTCTCATTAAAGGAATAGACACCTATAAAATGAATCATAATGTTAAAATAACCACCTACTGTGCTAAATGTATAGAAAACGAAATCCTAATGTACTATCGTGGAGACAAGAAAAACAATAAAAACATCAGCATCTATGAAGGTATCGGTTTCGATAAAGAAGGAAATGAAATAACCATATTAGATATTCTAAAAACAAAAGATCCAGACTTTCTAGAAGAAATTCACAAAAATGACAATATTAAATTACTAAAAAAATATATGAATACCCTAACCAAAAGAGAAAAAGAAATATTAATAAAAAGATATGGATTAGATGGTAATGAAGAAATAACTCAAAAAGAAATTGCTGAATATTTAGGCATATCAAGAAGCTATGTATCTAGAATAGAAAAAAGAGCCACAACTAAAATACTAAGAGAATTTATTAAAAATAAAAAATTTACTAATTAAAATAACAAAAATATTTGACTTAACCCTAAATCTATGGTAAAGTTATAATGGTTTTAATTAAGGAGGGAATTATATGGCAAAAAAAGTAACTACTAAAAAAAGTAAATCAGTAAACAGTAGATCCCATGCTCTAAATATAACAAAAAGAAAACAAAAACTTAACCTTCAAAATGTTACCATTGATGGTGTTAAAGTTAAAACAACAGTTAGAGAAGCAAAAAAATTAAAAAAAGCATAACAACCTATATATAATTATATAGTGTTTTTTTTATGCTTTTTTAACTTATCTTAAATCATTAATCTTATCTTGATAATCTAAAGAATTAGTAACATAGCTTCCTGATACTACCATATCAATACCACTTTTTTTAACCAAAGAAGCATTACTACCATTAATACCACCATCAATAGCCATAACTATATCCAAATTATTATTTTTAATAATTTGTTTTAACTTTGATACCCTATCTAAAGAATTACTAATAAACTCCTGACCAGAAAATCCAGGTTCTACACTCATAACAAGAATTAAATCCAATTTATTTAAATAAGGTGTAAGAATCGATATATCAGTATTAGGTTTAATGGATAAACCACACTTAACATTATAGCTTTTAATTAAATCAAGTAATTCATTAATATCCTTAGCGATTTCCGAATGAACTATGATATATTCTATATTAGAAATATCTAAATTTTCTATATATTCCCTAGGATTATCCACCATCAAATGAACATCAAACTTCTTCTTACTAATTATCTCCAAATTATTTATCTCTTCTGTTGTAAACTGCTTATTAGGAACAAAACTACCATCCATTACATCTATGTGAATATAATCACAATTAGTATTATTTAATAATGAAATAGCCTTTTTTCTATCATTTAAACCTAAAATGGATACCGATACCTTCATAAAATCACCTTTTTTCAACAAACTTCAAATAGTTTTCATACCTACTTTTCATAATTTCCAAATTATCTACCTTTTTCTTTACCATACAGCCATCTTCATTAATATGCATACAATCTCTATATTTACAAAACTCTAAATTATCAAACATTTCTCTCATATTATCTCTAATATCTATATTTGACATTTCTCCAAAATCCAAAGAAGAAAACCCAGGTGTATCCACCACTAATCCATCAAATACATTAAAAAGTTCAACACATCTTGTAGTATGTTTACCTCTTCCCAAAGCCTTAGAAATAGTCCCTGTTTTTAATTTTAAAGATTTATCTAATAAATTAATTAAAGTAGACTTTCCAGCACCACTTTGACCAGTAAAAACAGTTAATTTATCTTTAAGCAAATTCTTAAAAATCTTTTTATCTTTATTATCAATAACTGTATAACCTATTTTTTTATAATAATCAATATAACCATCTATTTCTTCCTTTTCCTTATCGTTAAGTAAATCTAATTTGGTTAAACAAATAATTGGTTCGATATTATTATAGCTAATTATTGCTAAAAATTTATCCAATAAATTAGTACTAAAATTAGGCTCTTTAACACTAGTTACAATAATCGCCTGATCTATATTAGCCACAGACGGTCTTATAAGTACATTTTTTCTTGGTAATATTTTAGTAATATAACATCTTATCTCATCAAATATTACTCTATCCCCAACCAAAGGAATAATATCATCTTTTCTAAACTTTCCTCTAGCCTTACAATTAAAAGTATTATTACCCGCTCTTACTACATAATCATTACTTATATTTTTAATAATGACCCCTTCCATAATACCTCCTATGGTGCGATTTCAGGTGGAAGCTCTTGTTCACTAACTCGTTTAGCCACCTTTATTTTTAAAGTTGTACCTTTAATAATTGTTGAGCCTGCCGGTCTATATTGATACATTATTGTTCCCTCAGGTTTATCATTTGTCTCTTCATATTCAATATTTAAAGTAATACTATATTCTTCTGCAAAAGCTTCTGCATCAGATAAAGACCAATTTTCCAAAACCATATCCGGATAAGTTTCTACAATATCAGGAATATACAAAGTTACTGTATCACCTTTTACTAATTTAGTTTTTTCTTCTGGAGTAAAATCAATAATTATATCCGTTTTATCTTTATAATCCTCAACATTTTCAACCGTTTGTCGTTCCACCAACACATATAATTGATGAACTGTCTCTAAAACAGCTTTTACTTCTAAATAATTCTTTCCTTTAACATTTTCCATTTCATAATAATTAGTACCGACAGACTCCACTAAAGTAATACTAGTACCCTTCTTTACCGTTCTACCAGTAACCGGTGAAGTTCTAATAACTAATCCAGTCTCTACAGTATCACTGTTTTCTTTTTTAGTTTCTATCTCAACTTTAAAACCTAACTTTTCTAATTTTTCTTCAGCCTTTTCTACTGTTAACCCACTAACATCCGGTATCTTAACATCAGGAACCTCAGTTAGCCTTGGAATAATAATAAAGATACATGCAAAAATTATTAAAAGACTAATAAATACTATACTTAAAATTAAAATTAATCTATTTTGCTTATCTTTTTTATTAACTGCCACCTCTCTCACCACAACTTCCTCATCATCATCCAATAACGATTTTTTCTTTTCTACCTTATTTACTGTATTTATTTCTTTTTTTAAATCATTTAATACCTTAGTTTCTTCTAAATCTGTCTCAGGATAAGGATAAACATATCTTTTTTCATTTTCCTTTTCCAAACAAACCTCTAAATCCTTATACATTTCTCTTACATCATCATATCTATTTTTAGGATTCTTAGCAGTTGCTTTTAAAATAATATTTTCTACACTTTGAGGAATAATTGGATTTATTTTTCTTACACTAGGTATTTTTTCCTTCATATGCTTTAAAGCAATTTCAACAGCATTATCCCCCTTAAAAGGAACACTACCAGTTAAAAGTTCAAACATCAAAATTCCAAGCGAATATATATCGCTCTTAATAGTGGCAGCTTTACCATTAGCTTGTTCTGGTGGTAAATAATGAACACTGCCCATCACCGAATTAGTTTGCGTAAGTTGTGTAGCATTCATTGCTACAGCAATCCCAAAATCAGTAATCTTTACGAGCCCATTATCTAAAATCATAATATTTTGAGGCTTAATATCTCTATGAATTATATAAGCATCATGAGCATGTGCCAAACCATCTGTAAGTTGCAACATAATATCTCTAACTTCTGGTAAAGTTAAAGCACCTCTTTTTTGGATTAATTTTTTTAACGTAGAACCTTCGATGTATTCCATCACAATATAATGATTTCCATCCTCTTCTCCAACATCATAAACCTCCACAATATTAGGATGCGACAAATTAGAAACCGACAAAGCTTCCCTTTGAAATCTCCTAATAAACTTCTCATCACCAGCTAAATCACCACGTAAAACCTTTACTGCGACTTTTCTATTTAAGATTATATCATTAGCTAAATAAACATTAGCCATACCACCTTCACCAATAGTCTTAACAATCTCATAACGATCATTAATTTTTTGCCCCTTTACTAGCATTAATATTCACCATCCTCACTAACCAAATATGCAATAGATATATTATCTGTTCCACCTCTGCTGTTACTCTTTCTAATTAATTTAATGATTTTCTCCTCGATATTATCCTTACTATTCAATACCTTTTCTATTTGTTCAAAGGTAAGCATATTAGTAAGTCCATCACTACAAAGAAGTATACCCCTAACAGAAATATCTACATCAAATATATCTATTTCTATTGGATTATTTGCTCCCAAAGCCCTCATAAGAACATTTTTTCTAGGATGATATTTAGCTTCTTCTTCTGTTAATTCACCGGTAGAAACAAGTAAATTAACCAATGTATGGTCTTTAGTAACTTTAACTAACTTTCCGTTTTTATAAACAAAACCAGAACTATCACCAATATTACCAAATAAAACATAATCTCTAGTACGTATAGCTACCACCAAAGTAGTACCCATTCCCTTACTATCCGGGTTTTGAAAAGTATAAGCAAATATCTTATCATTTATCTCCTTAGTTACTTCTCTAAGCCATTCTATTGCCTCTTCCTTAGTACCCAAAGTATCCAAAGAAACAAATCTAGCTTCCAAATGAGTAGTTGCAATAGAAGAAGCCACCTCTCCAGCCTTATGTCCTCCCATACCATCTGCTACTGCTAAAATATATTCACCATTATCATTACTTAAAATTGTTACACTATCTTCATTATGATCTCTTACCTTGCCTGGATCAGTTAAATAAAATGCTTTCACTCTATCACTCCTTTTGAAGTATAATTTGCTCTAAGTTGACCACAAGCTGCCGTTACCTTAGATCCAAACTCTCTTCTTATTGTTACCTGTATATTATTTTTCTTAAGTATATCAAAAAAAGCTAAAATCTTATCTTTACTACTTCTTTTAAATCCCCCACTATTTGTTTCATTATAAGGAATCAAATTAACATAACAATTAATTCCCTTTAATAACTTAACAAGCTTTAAAGCATCTTCCTTACTATCATTAACATTATCTAATAAAATATATTCAAAAGTTAATCTTCTATTTGTAATACTCACATATTTTTTCAAAACATCGATCAAACTATCTATATCATATACCTTATTAATAGGCATCAACTTACCCCTTGTTTCATTATCCGCCCCGTGCAAAGAAATTGCTAAATTAACCTGTAAATTTTCCTTCATAAAAGCTTCTATTTTAGGAATTATTCCACAAGTAGAAACCGTTATATGTCTAGCCCCAATAGCCATTCCCTTATCATTATTTATAATCTTAATAAAATCTAACACATTATCATAATTATCAAATGGCTCTCCTATCCCCATAATAACAACATGACTAATTCGTACTTTCATATCTTCTTCAATCATCATAATCTGACTGACCATCTCCGAAGCAGTTAAATTTCTTTCTTTTTTTAACTTACCTGAAGCACAAAACAAACAACCCATATTGCATCCAACTTGGGAAGAAACACAAACACTATTTCCATAATTATGATGCATCAAAACACTTTCAATATATTTTCCATCTTGAAGTTTAAAAAGATATTTTGCTGTTTCTTCATCTTTTTCTATCTTTACTATCTCTGGTCTATCAAAGGAAAAATCCTTAATCAAAGTATTTTTTAAATCATCCTTAATATTAGAAAATAATTTAATATCCCTAACTCTTTTTTGATACAACCATTCATATATTTGTAAAGCTCTATACTTTTTTTCATTAATACTCTCAAAATACTGTTCTAACTTTTCTAAAGTCATTCCATATATATTTTTCATAATACACCCATTCTAATTATAGCACAAAAAAAGATGTATTAAAACATCTTTTCCCCCATTTTTACTCTTACTTTACTAATATCTTATATTATCCACTATATAAATTACAATAATTTTAATATTATTAAGTAAGTATAATATAAAATCTATCATCAAAACACCCCTGAATGAGATTTCCTCTCAAACGCGGAATATAATAACATATTTTGATTATTTTGTCAATTTTTTTCCACAATAATTACAATATTT
>JAEDMO010000070.1 GCA_016302935.1 Bacilli bacterium
GTGGTTATGCTAAACCAATTATATATTTATATCCAAAGAAAAAGACTAATGTTAAGATAACTTTTGATAAACCATCTTTACTCACTACTACTTATCCTAAGTATACTACTTCTTGGGAAGTGTTAGCTACTCCTAATGGTTCTTTATATGATGATAGTGGTAAATATTATTATGGTCTTTATTATGAGGAGGTTAGAAATCATACGGTTGAATTTAATTATGGCTTTTATGTTGAAGGGGATAAGGCGATTGACTTTTTAGAAGAAAAATTAGCTATAATTGGTTTAAATGAAAGAGAAAGTAATGAATTTATTATGTATTGGCTTCCTATTATGGAAAAAAATAAGCATAATTTAGTTTATTTTGAATTAACCGATGAAAGAGATTATTATAGTAAGATAAATATATCACCTAAACCAGATTCAATTCTTAGAATGGCTATGCATTTAAAGAAAGTTGATGGCTATGTAAAGATAAAAGAACAAAAATTACCAACGTTTGAGAGAAATGGATTTACGGTTGTTGAATGGGGTGGAGTTAGTTATTAATGTAAAGGAATAGTTAAATTACTATTTCTTTTTTTATATATTCTTTTATTTATGGTATACTATTTTTAGAATGGATGTGTTATTATGTGTGGAATAGTAGGTTTTATCGATAAGAGCAAAGATAAGAAAAAAATTATTAAAGATATGGCAGATTTAATTATTCATAGAGGTCCTGATTCAGATGGGTATTATGTAGATGATAATATTGCTCTTGGTTTTAGGAGACTTTCTATTATTGATTTGGGAACTGGATCACAACCAATATTTAATGAAGAGAAAGATAAAGTAATTATTTTTAATGGAGAAATTTATAATTATCAAATAATAAAAGAAGATTTATTAGCTAAAGGTCATAAATTTACTACTAAAGCTGATACAGAAGTAATATTACATGGATATGAGGAATATGGTGAAAAAATTCTTAATAAACTTAGAGGAATGTTTGCGTTTGTTATATATGATATTAAAACGAAAGAATTGTTTGGAGCTAGAGATTTCTTTGGAATAAAACCTTTTTATTATTATATTGATGATGATGTATTTATGTTTGGTTCTGAAATTAAGAGCTTTTTGGGTAATCCTAATTTCAAGAAGGAATTTAATAAAGAAATGTTGCCATTATACTTATCTTTTCAGTATAGTGCTTTAGAGAATAGTTTTTTTAAGAATGTTTATAAGTTAAAACCAGGATGTTATTTTAAATATAAGGATGGTAAATTTAAATTAGAAAAATATTATAATTTAGAATTAGAACCTTATGAGGATAGAAGCTTTGATGATTTTAAGGATGGCATTAGAGATTTACTCAATGATAGTGTGGAAGCTCATAAGGTAAGTGATGTAGAAGTTGGTAGCTTTTTATCTAGTGGGGTTGATTCTTCTTTAATTGCTACTATTTCTTCTGTTAATAAAACATTTACAGTTGGATGGGATAATAATAATTATAGTGAAATTGACTATGCTAAGGATTTATCAAAAAAGATTAAGGTAAAAAATATTAGTAAGAAAATTAGTAAAAGTGAATATTTTGAGAAGTTTCCAATGATTCAGTATTATATGGATGAACCTTTAGCAGATCCTTCGGCGATTGCTTTATATTTTGTAGCAGAGATTGCTTCTAAGCATGTGAAGGTTTGTTTGTCTGGTGAGGGAGCTGATGAAATATTTGGGGGATATAATATTTATCAAGAACCTTTTACTGTTTCTTGGTATTATAAAATACCTTTTCCAATTAGAAAATTTATTGGTGTTTTAGCTACTCCTTTTAGAAATCATAGTGGATTTAATTTCTTGATTAGAAGAGGTAAGAAAATAGAAGATAGATATATAGGTAATGCTTTTATTTTTGATACTTATGAAATAGATAAGGTTTTAAATCATAAGTCTAATAAGAAATATACAGATTTAACTAAACCATATTATAAACATTGTAAGAATTATGATGATGTGATGAAAATGCAATATATAGATTTTAACTTTTGGTTAGTTGGAGATATTCTTTTAAAAGCAGATAAAATGTCTATGGCTAATTCTTTGGAAGTAAGAGTTCCTTATTTAGATAGGGTATTAGTTGATTATGCAAGACATTTACCAACCAAATATAAAGTTAATGAAAAAGTTACTAAATATGCATTTAGAGAAGTGGCTAAAGAAGTTTTAGACAAGAAAGTGGCTAATAAGAAAAAATTAGGTTTTCCAGTACCAATTAGAGTGTGGTTAAGAGAAGAAGATACTTATAATTTAGTTAAGAATACTTTCTTAGAAGGTAGTGAATTTTTTAATACGAAGTATTTAATTAAACTTTTAGATGATCATAAAAATGAAAAAAGAGATAATAGTAGAAAAATATGGACGATTTATACTTTTCTAGTATGGTATAAACAATATTTTAATGATTAAAA
>JAEDMO010000071.1 GCA_016302935.1 Bacilli bacterium
CTTGATATATAAAGAAAAATAGAAAAAAAGTAGTGTAAAAACTTTACACTAACACTATATTTGGGGAGGTTAAAATATGGAAAACAATATTAATAATGAAAATAATATAAAAAATAATAAAGATGTAGATATCAATAGTACAGCAGAAAATAATCATGAAAGTTTAAATACTGATGATGAAATTTTAGATGCTCATGAAAATGAAAATACAGTAGTTGAAGATGAAAATACAGCAGTTGAAGATGTAGATAGTTGTGAGGATACAATTACTTCTGATAATACAATTGCTTGTGAAGATACAATTACTTCTGATGATACAAATAATAATGACTCATTAGATAAAGAAAATAATGATAGTATTAAAGGAAAAAATGGTTTATTTAAAGCTATTGCTATAGTACTTATAATAGGACTATTAGGTGGTGCTGTAGGTGGTGGAAGTATTTATTATGTAATGAAAAAACAGCTTAATGAATTATCTAATAGAACTGTAATTGCCAATCCTCAAATCTTTAGCACGGATTCTGAAGCATTATCAGCTAGTGAAGCTTTTGAAAAGGTAGCTCCAGCAGTAGCTATTGTATCAGTTAGTGGTGTTATTGATTATAGTGGCATTATCCCTAAAGAAACAAGTGGAATTGGATCAGGTTTTATAATAAATGAAGAAGGTTATATTTTGACTAATTATCATGTAATTAAAGGTGCTAAGGAAGTAGTTGTAACTTTATCTGATGGTACAGATGCTAATGCAAAAGTTGTTAATTATGATGAAAATCAAGATGTGGCTATGTTAAAAATAAGTGATGATAATATTAAAGTTCCAGCAGTAGTTGAATTAGGAAATTCAGATGCTTTAAAGCCAGGAGAACAAGTTATAGCAATTGGTAGCCCTTTATCTAAAGAATTTGGTCAAACCGTTACTGCAGGAATTGTAAGTGCAACAAATAGAACAGTTAAAACAAGCTCTGGAGTGGAATTAAACTTAATCCAAACAGATACTGCAATAAATCCAGGTAATAGTGGAGGTCCTTTAGTTAATACAAAAGGTGAAGTTGTTGGAATTAATAATATGAAGCTAGCTTCTGATACAATAGAAGGAATAGGATTCTCAATTCCAATAAACAGTATTAAAGATAGAATTGACTCATTATCTAAACCTATATTAAATTTAGGTATATCAGTAAGAGAAATTAATTCAGAGCTTGGAAAACAATACAATATGGATGAAGGTCTATATATAGTTCAAGTAACAGAATTTTCTCCAGCAGAAAAAGCAGGATTACAAAGTGGAGACTTAATAGTTAAGTTTGATGGTCAAAGAATTACTACTTTTAATGAGCTTAAAGAGATTAGAGATACTAAAAAAGAAGGAGATATAGTTAGTATTGAGATAATTAGAAATGGAGAAACTAAGACAGTTAATTTACAATTAGAATCAAAGAATTAATATAATAATGTGGATCCTCTGGTAGAGATCATGAAAATCAGAAATTAAATTACTTCTTTGGAAACTCCTTGAATTTGATGGAATATCTCATTAATCGTTACACAAAAACAGTACCACATATTGATAAAAACTTATCACCAAAATAAAAATATTACCGAGAAAGCTCATATCAACTACTTTCTCGGTATTTTATATTTTATTCAAAAAATTAACTGCTTATTTTTATATCTTCTTTAAAATATAATCAACAAATCCTTGCCTAATTTTTTTCCCTTCAAAGATTCTTTCTAATACTCTATTTTCCTTATATAATATTCCCATGTCCTCAAAATATTTTTCCACTTCACATTCTTCAAAATATGAATGTATTACTGGAATATCATCCTCCATTTGCTCATATTGATTATTACCAATATCTATCCCTTCACCACAACGGAAATCACTTGTAGTAAGGAAATTTACAAATAGTAATCCATTTTTCTTTAATACTCTTTTCATTTCATCAATAGATTTTGAAACATCTTTCTTTGTCATATGAAATACAGAGTTATATGAGTAAACAAAACTAAATGATTCATCATCAAATCTTAATTTTCTCATATCTCCCTTTTCTATATTTAAGTTTTGACCTTTTCTATTTGCATATTTATTAGCCTCTTCTAATTGTTTAGAATTAAATTCAATTCCATAAGTTAAATATCCATATTCCACAAATAAGCTTAATGGTGGACAATCTCCTCCTGCACCACAATCTAATATTGTTTTTTCCATTTTTGTTTCATTACAATGCATTATAAATCTGTATAGTGGTATTTGTTTAAATACTTCATTCATAGATTCTCTCCCTCATTTTTATTGTTAGTGTAAAGTTTTTACACTACTTTTTTTCTATTTTTCTTTATATATCAGG